>JAZNIJ010000055.1:0-7650 GCA_045577455.1 Eubacteriales bacterium | reverse complement strand
GGGAAAGAAAATCTGGTAACAACTTATAACAATTTATGAAAATGGCAGTTGGAACTGGATGAAATGCTTATAATACATTTCTATGAAAGGACTGATAAGATGAGATTGATATATGCAGACTATAACCAGCTTACGAACAGTATTGATGTAACCACATTTGAGAATTACATATTGCGGATTGACTGTAACAAGGCAGAGGATGGTTTGAAAACTACTCCTTGCTCACAGAATTCGCTTAACGCATTGGCAATCGATGAGCCACTTGAATATGTCCGGCTTGTTTTAGATGGAGAAATGCAGGCATGGGTGGAGGCGATTGATAGTTTGGATGTTTGGTAAATTTGAGGCAGGCTATATGATATGTAGCTTGCCTTTATGTATTTTTCAGAAAATACAGGTGGAACGAAATTATTATGTTTGATATAATTAAAGGGTATTTTTGAAATTACAAAATAACAGGTTTTGCTGAAACGGATATATAAAAGGAGCTTATTATGCATTACAATAGAAAAAAACAGCAAATTGTATTAGATAATCCAGAATTGGTATTGTGTGAAAATGGCGATTTTAAGATAAAAGCAGACTTGGTGGAACAGTATGAAATTATTGATATGCATTGCCATATATTCAATGGTTTATCACAGCTATTTCCGCCAATTTTGCAAAAGGAGAAATCTAATAACAGAAAATCCTTGATGGATACGAGTTGTTTTCCATATACAATAGATTTATTTGACTTAAATAAAATAAGTTTTACAGAATGTCCAACTAGTATACTTAGCATGCAAGGGATACAGGCAAGAATTAAGTTGTTTTCGGGTGCATTGGTTTTAAATTATGCAACAGTAGACAGATTACTAAGAGATATGGATGACAATCATATTGGAAAAGCAGTAGTTCAGCAGATTAATCCACCGAACAAAAGCTGTGCGAAGGTAATGGATGACATTGTTAAAAATAATGACCGTATACATACATTTGGTTCAATACATCCTTTTGATGACAATATCCTTAAGAAAATTGAAGACTATATGAAGATGGATATTAAGGGGTGGAAATTAAATCCACATGTTTGGGGTGTGCCGATAGATTGTCAAGAAACAATTATGCTACTGAAAGAATTAGCAAAGACGAATTTGCCGATTATGAGTTGTAGTGGAGTGGGATTTCCGAAGGAAGTATTTGATTCTCATGTGCCGACAAAGCAAACAAAGAAAGAAACTATGATGCAACAATTAGGTAAATTTGAAAAAGTATTGGATAACATTCCGGACGCAAAGTTCATATTGGCACATAGCGGTGGTTTTGATTTTGAATATATTATTGATTTGATGAAAAAGTACCCGAATACATATACAGATATTAGTATTCAGCCTGCGGCAAATATTAAAAAGTTGATTGATGAAATTGGAAGCGAGAGAATTTTGTTTGGTACAGATTATCCCTTTGTTTCTCAGGCATTTTCGATACTTTCTGTGTTGAGGGCAACGGATATTGAACAGGAGCGAGTAAACATTTTTAGTGAGAATGCAAAAAAACTGCTATTCTTATGATTTGGAGGTGTTGCTATGGATGGAATTATAGCAGGAGGTTTGTGTGTTGTATTGGCAATAGGAGCATTTATAATAAGTTACTTTTCTTTTAGAGAAAAAGGGTTCTTATTCAATAATGCATATCTATACGCTTCAAAAGAAGAACGTGCTACAATGGATAAGAAACCGCATTATCGTCAAAGTGCCGTAGTATTTCTTATGATAGGAATTATTTTTTTGTTAAATGCGATGTCTTCATTTTGGACAAATAGTTGGTTCAGCTACATGGCTATTGTTGTTGCTCTTATCGCTATAATTTATGCGATTGTTTCTAGCGTAATGATTGAAAGGCATAAGAAATAAGTGGAGAAGTCTATGAGAGAAAAATGTATAGCAACAGAATATGGAAGCGTGTATTATTGGTTGTCTGACATTTGGAATGAGGAAAAAGAAACTATTTTCTTTTTTCCGGGACTTACTGCTGACCATACAATGTTTGAAAGTCAGGTTGATTATTTTGGAGCGAAGTATAATCTGATTGTTTGGGATGCTCCATGTCATGGAAAATCCAGACCCTACGAAAAATTTGATTTGGAGGATTCGACTAAAGTAATCATTAAAATAATGGAAGAAAATAAAGTTGAAAACATAATTTGCGTAGGACAGTCATTCGGTGGTTATCATATTCAGGCTTTGATTGCCAGATACCCGGAAAAAGTGAAGGCATTTGTGGGTATAGGAACATCTCCGTATGGAGAAAAATATTATTCGAAATCGGATATATTTTGGCTAAAACAGGTAGAATGGATGGGGATGTGTTATCCAATCAATCCGTTGAAAAGAGCTGCTGCGAAAGGGGCTACAAGAACGGAAATAGGGTATAAAAATATGATGGAAATGATAGAACCATACAGCAAAAGAGAGTATTGTCACTTAATGCAGATTGCATATAATGCTCTTTTGCAGGATAATAAGGATTTGAATATTTCATGTCCAGTACTGATTACGCATGGAGAATATGACAAAACAGGAAAGGTTCGATATTACTGTAAAATATGGCATGAGCAGACAAATTATCCATTACAAATAATAAAAGGTGCTGGACATAATGCAAATGTAGATAATCCGGAAGAAATGAATTTTATAATAAATGAGTTTATTGAAGAAAAGGTATTGTGTAGTTAAGGAAAGAAAAAATGCAGTATATTGAATTTGGAAAGCAAAATGAAGAAGTGATTATTCTTTTGCATGGTGGAGGACTATCTTGGTGGAATTATCAAGAAGTCGCTGAATTGTTGCAAAAAAGGTATCATGTTATTCTTCCGATTTTGAATGGACATGCAGGGAGTGATAAGCATTTTCTTTCTATTGAAGATAATGCTAATGATATAATAACCTTTATTGATGGGCACTATGATGGAACAGTTTTAGCAATAGGTGGATTATCTTTAGGTGGACAAATATTAGTTGAAATGCTATCTCAGAGAAAAGATATCTGCAAATATGCCATTATAGAAAGTGCATTGGTTGTTCCGATGAAAATCACTCACAAGCTGATTCGTCCTATTTTTGGAATGAGTTATGGATTGATAAAGCAAAAATGGTTTTCAAAATTACAGTTTTACTTTTTGAAAATACGAAAAGAATTATATTGTCACTATTACGAAGATACTTGTAAAATCGGAAAATCAGACATGATTTCCTTTTTGGAAGCTAATTCAGATTATTACATGAATGAAAGTATAAACGATACAATTGCTCATACTTATATTATTGTTGGTAGCAAAGAACAAAGAAAGATGATAGTGTCAGCAAATATGCTACATAAGGCAATAAAAAATAGTCAAATGAAAATTATAGAAGGATATTATCATGGTGAAATGAGTATGAACCATGCAAAAGAATATGTGAATTTACTTGAGAAATTCATGGGTAAATCGGATGGAACAGAAAGGTTGGATATGAAGAAAAAGATAAATTTTAAATTGTCTACTACACAGACAATTATGCTTAGTTTTTTCTTGGCAATACTTGTGGGGAGTGTATTACTTGCATTGCCGATTAGTTCGGCTAATGGCGAGGCAGTTTCATATATAGATGCCCTATTCACAGCAACAACATCAATATGCGTAACGGGGCTTGTTACACTTCCAACTGTTTCAACATGGAGTCTCTTTGGACAGGTTGTTATATTGATTTTAATACAAATTGGTGGGCTGGGTGTTATTACTATCATGTCAGGGTTTATGATCAGTCTGCATCGGAAAATGGGTATCAAAGACAGGATGTTAATTCAGGATGCATTTAATCTGAATACATTATCAGGGATTGTAAAGTTTATAAAAAAAGTTCTTGTTGGTACATTTGTTGTGGAAGGCACTGGAGCAATTCTGTATATGATAGTATTTGTGCCTGAGCACGGTGCAAAAGGAATATGGATATCTATATTTAATTCCATATCAGCGTTTTGTAATGCAGGAATTGATATCATATCCGAAAATAGTTTATGTGATTATGCATTAAATCCGATGATTAATATTGTAACGAGTGCATTAATTATTCTTGGTGGAATTGGATACATCGTCTGGTGGGATGTAATAAGAGTAATAAAAGATATGCGGAATAAAAAATTAAAATGCTTTTCAAATTTGACATTACACAGCAAGATAGCACTTTCTGCAACGGGAGTACTTATAGTTGTTGGAGCGGTGGTTTTCTTTATCTTTGAATATAATAATCCACTTACAATGAAGGATTATTCTTTATTTGACAAAATACAGGCTTCATTATTTCAATCTGTAACTACGAGGACTGCCGGATTTGCAACAATACCGCAACAGAATCTGACGAATGCCTCTGCTATTGTTTCGTTATTGTTGATGTTTATTGGTGGTTCCCCGGTAGGAACAGCAGGTGGAATTAAAACTGTTACAATTGCTGTGTTAATCTTTGCCGCATTTGGTACGATAAAGAACAAAGAAGATGTAGTACTTTTCCAGCGAACAATCCCGAAACAGGCAGTTAGTAAAGCTGTTGCAGTGGTGTGTATGTCGTTTATGATTATGTTTATATCAACACTTCTTTTATCAGCAGTTACAAATGCGAATGCACTAGACATTGCTTATGAAACAGTAAGTGCAACAGCAACAGTAGGTCTTACAAGAAACTTGACTCCAATACTGAATATATGGGGCAAACTGATTGTTATTGTTACCATGTATCTGGGACGAGTTGGACCTATATCACTTGTGATTGCATTAAATACAACAAAAGAGAAAAAAAATATTATTAAGAACCCTACCGAGGAAATCAGTATTGGATAATCTATTGTGAAAGGATGAAAAAAAATGAGCATAAATAAATCATATGCTGTATTTGGACTTGGCAGATATGGCAGGTCTGTTGCAAAAGAACTTGTGGAAAACGGAGCGGAGGTGCTTGCAGTTGATATGGATGAAGATATCGTGAATGCTGCAATAACTGAAATTCCATATTGTAAATGTGCCGATGTTACTGATGCAGAAGTAATTAAGCAGCTTGGTATTGCCAATGTTGATGTAGTAATAATCGCAATGGCAACAAATTTAGAAGCAAGTGTGATGGCAACCATGTTATGCAAGGAAATCGGAGTAAAAACGGTTATTACAAAATGTGCAAGTGAAATGAATTGTAAGATACTCAGTAAAGTAGGAGCAGACAGGATTGTTTTTCCGGAAAGTGAATCAGGAATCAGATTAGCCAAAAATCTTTTAAGCTCCGGTTTTGTTGATATTATAGAACTTTCAAAAGATGTTTCTATGGTAGAGCTTGAAGTGAAACCGGAATGGGAAGGTAAGAATCTGTTAGAATTAAATCTGAGAAAGAAGTATTCGATTAATGTTGTAGCCGTTATTCAGGACAAAAATATCTGTGTTAATATTGATCCGGAGAAGCCTTTGAAAAAGAATATGAAACTCATTGTGATTGCAAATACAACAAGACTGAGTAAATTAAAATAATGGCTATTTTGGAGGGTGAACAGATGAAAAAACAGAATGTTGGATTTGCATTTCTTTTGTTGGGAGTGATTTTTGCACTTGCCCCAATGCCCTTTTTCTGGTGGATTGGTGTTACATTGGGAATTAGTGGTTTAGTTGTTGTATTTAGTGGTGTTAAGGATGATTAGTTAGATAATTGAGATTTTAGCGAGGTGATTATGATGAACTCACATAGAAAGAAAATGCTTCCACCGATTGTGGTGTCGGTCATTATCATACTTTACTATGTTGTTTACTTTGGCATTTTAATAACACTGCTTGAGGGTATATGGAAATATGTTTTAGGTATTATTCCTCTTATTTTTTCGGCAGTAATGCTCAAGGTTTGCATAGAACGAATAAAAGAAATTAAGGAGGGCGAAGAGGATGATATTAGTGAATACTGATTACATTAGCGGAAAAGAACTGGAAATGTTGGGACTTGTAAAAGGTAGTACAATCCAATCAAAGCATGTTGGAAAGGACATTACGCAAAGTTTTAAAACTCTGGTAGGTGGAGAATTGACTGCCTATAATGAGATGATGAACGAAGCAAGAGCAATCGCCACCAAAAGAATGGTTGCGGAAGCTGAGGCACTTGGTGCAGATGCTATTGTGAATATTCGATATGCATCTTCTGCTATTATGCAGGGTGCCGCAGAGGTGATTTCATATGGTACGGCAGTAAAATTTGCTACTCAGTAAAGCGAATTTTAGCTCAAATAAAACTTAAACGAATCCGATAC
This sequence comes from Eubacteriales bacterium, assembly GCA_045577455.1. Lineage (GTDB taxonomy): Bacteria > Bacillota > Clostridia > Oscillospirales > CAG-382 > SIG653. The sequence goes on along the minus strand of JAZNIJ010000055.1, from coordinate 1,356 downwards.
TAGGGGCGATTATCTCGCCCCTTTATCTCTGCCTCGGTAAGGTTGGCTGGCGTTCTGTCTGTCAACCTTTTCTCTATACCGTTGTATCTTTTCGTGCATGGTTTCGGCTTTTGGAGTGGCTTTCTCACCATAGGCTTCTCCCCACTTGACACATTCCTTTTGATATGCGTCTGTGGCACGCTGTGCGGTATAGAATGCTGTGTAGAAATCCTGCACCGTTGTAAATCCATGCTGTCTGACGATACCCGATAATCCGGCTTTGAGGGTTCGGATTTCCTCGTTTTTGGCGGCAATCCTGCTTTCAAGTTCCTTTTTCTTGGTGAGCCTTTCAAGTCCCTTTAAATCGCTTAATTCAATCTCCAGTTTATTCCGTTCACGCTCTGCCTCAAAGATAAGATGATTTTGCTTATCAAGCGAAATCTTGATTTTTTGAAGCCTTGGGAAAGCGGCTGCTTCCGGTGGCATAACCGGTCTTGGTGGTATCTGTGGTTTGGGCGGTTCTACAACCTCTGTCTCTGGAACGGTTGCAGTAATAGTGTTTACTGATAGCTCAGGCTCGGTCAAGTCTTCCGCAACCGGAGCGGTAACAACACTTGCTTTGTCCTCTGCTTTTGTAACAGCCTTGTTTCCGTACTCTTTTTCCAGAGCTTCATAAAATAGCTTGTTTTTCAGTTCCCTTGCGACGGTCAGTATATCGTGAATCAGAAGTGCCAGTCGGTTGGTTGCCCCTCGTATGATATGGGCAAGCAGTTCGGGGCAGTTGCCCCATGCTTTGATGGAGCTACGGATACGGTCTGTGATAAATTCCTTTTTTATCTGCCGTATCTCATCCTCCGGTACTTGGCTGACTAAGGCTCGGTCTACTTCGTGATTCCACATCATACGCACCTCATTATCTTCTTTTATCTGTTCCGCTTTGGGATTATTCTTACCGATTTTCTTGGTAGCAAGATACAATCCATTTCTATCAAATACATGGAGCTTATTCTTATCATCCTCTATCAGAAGATTGATAAGGTCGGTATAGAAGCGTTTTGCTTCGTCCAAATAATGCTCCTGCTTGAACAGCTTGTTCTTGGCAGTAAATAAGGTTCGCTCATAGACTTCGCCTTTTTTAATTATTTTACAGCCCTTACGGACATTACCGCTATCATCCAGTATCTCTTTCTTGGTGCGAACATGCTTTTTCTGTTCATTGTAGAACATATTGCGTGTTGCAATCTTTTCTATGGGTTCCGGTAACAGCTCCCTTTCAGAAAAGATGAGATGGATATGATAGTTGGTCTTGCGTTTGTTGTGGTGCAGGGCTGATACACACTCCACACCATATTTTTCCTTAAAGCGGTTGGTAAACAT
>JAZNIJ010000054.1:0-25381 GCA_045577455.1 Eubacteriales bacterium | reverse complement strand
CCATTAAATAATAGTTTTCGTAAATGGCGAATTCTCGTGTTGCTGAAATATACCATTCAGGATCACAAAGCCAATTGTTAACATTATCTTTGAATGTTTTGAACTCAATATCGGATGCAAGATTGTTTTTTGACCATTCATTATTCGTTGTTTTAAAATTTCGTGCATTGGGATGTAGCCAATAGTCAGCGAGAATAACCGCATAAATATTTTTCGGATTTGGAATGTTTATTAAAACTTTTTCACCATTATCCAATTCAGTTAATTTACCACAAAGTCGTTCTAAATCTTTATTCATTGCTTCATATTTCGATTTTTTTCTTAAACACTTAGCTTCAATAACAAACATAGATTTATTACTGGGAATATATATAACAGCATCAAAACGATAACAACTGTTTTTTTGCTTGCCTTTTGCAATATCTTTTGTTTTCCAGGGATATTCATACCAAACAATTGCATCATTAAAAATATTTTGAATTGAACGACAGAAATTGACTGTTTGGTTTTCTTCGTTGAATCTGTCTGCTTCAATTCTTGGATCCATATATTTGAAAATTTTGGCATACTCATTACAATATTTTTTGAAAACCGAGGTTAATGACTTATAGATATCTTCATTACTCATTTCTATTCTCCTTTACTCCGCCACTCGTCTCAATTCTTCCCACACCTTAACCATTGCGTAGGTGTCAAGCTCGCAATATTTGAGAAGATTGTGTCGGGTGGTTTCTTGTTCTTCTTTTGGCATATCCTTGATTTTCGGGAATATGCTCATAGCTTCGCCACCATTGTGAATCTGTTCAAGATTGTGGTAATCAAGTGCAGGGTCATCGGGGAAAATAGCAGGCAAAACGCTTTTGATTGAAAAGCTTCCGCCCATAGCCTTGTTGTAATAATAACCACTCTGGAAAGGCACAAGTAAGTCTTTAATGTTTTGTTCAATGTTAAGTAAATGCTCTGCTAAATCGGGGAAGGCAACTGCCAGTTCTTTGATTCTTGTGCATTCAAAAGCCTTGTTGTATGCAGTAACGCAAACATTCATCGGAATATCCTCGCAAAGTCTTTCTGCTAAAGCTCTTCTTGGGTCAGTGCCCGGTTCTGCAAGAAATTCTTTATGCTTTAATTCTCCGCCATCCTTTTCGATGTAGTGAAGAGAATATTGGAATGGTATCTGTGAGTAAGGCTTGGTACCTATGTATTCAGGGATGACAGGCTGAATCGTTTCAAAATCAAGGAAGTAAATGGGATAGGAAAGTGTGTCTAAAAATTCACCTATTCCTGCCTTGTCAATATATGTTCCTTGGTCTTTTAAGTAAAAAGACAGCTGCCTTAATTGCTTTTCATTGGTTATGTTTTCATCAAGAATCAAATCCTCGTATCTGATTTTGCCTTTTTTATAAAAATCAATTTTTTTACTGAAATTCATTCTGTAAAGGTCAAAAACAGAAGGGTCGGGGATATGCCTTGAGCAATAGTTCCAAAAACTGCAACGATAAGGGTTATTGCAAGCAGTTGATAAATCAATGGGTGGCTCGTCAGGCGATTTTAATATCAATTCCGCAACATTAAGATTTGTTTTAATATTTGCACTTTCAAAGAATACACCTTCGCTGATATCTGCAATCTTGAAAAGTTCGTGAATATCAAGTGTGCCATCAAACACATATTCGTTATTTATGCAAACAAGGTATGTACCCGTAACGTTAACGTCACAATTTTCGAGAACATATTTCTGATACGCAACGTCTGCCGCATAAACCTGCTTGTCCTCGTGGGTTGAGCTTTTTACCTCATAAATTGCCCAACCGTCGCCATCTTTTCTGAGGATATCAACCGCACAGTAAAGACCATTGAAGTCAAAGGATGCCTCGCATATAACAGGTGAGCCTTTTTCCATTTCGGTTTTGGTGTTTTCAATCATTTTTGAAAGGTCAATGTTTTCACCTATGTAGGCAGTTACCTCAACAAAATCACCGAAAAGCTCCATTGCCAAATCGCCAACAATATTACCGGCTTCCATTCGTGATAATACACTACCGTCAACGGTAATCTCATCGGGCTTATATTTTCTCAGCCATGCAATTTTAGGGCATTGCCACAGACCGCAGTATTTGGATTTTGAAAAATTAAAACTCATTCAAAATACCCCTTATAATCAATTTTCTTTGTGCTTTCAGGGAAAAGGTGGTTATAAATATCAATAAAATAATCATCTGTCATACTTGCAATATAGTCAACAACGATTTGGTTCGGTTCAGTTTCCTCGTATGGAATTTCTCTTTTGTAGTGTGCTTCATTTACATAGCTTATATGGTGAGCAAAGATAGGTGAAGCTTTATTTCCGGTTTTTAAATCATCAAGCAACTTTTCGTAAAGATCTGCCATCATCGGCTTTACTGTTTTGTATGCTTCACCAACAGCTTCTTGTTTATAAATAAGAGCGTAGTTATCGGCCTTTGCCTTTTTTAAAGCCTGAAAATGCTCATCATCCATTTTGATGTAATCCTTGCCGTAGCTGTTTTCAACAATGTTTACGATAAGGTTATTTATAATCTGAGCATTATAGATTCCTATTGTGCTGTCCTCAAAATCTCTGTTGCAGATGATCTTTGCACGGTCTGCGTCTTGCCTGTCCTTACCAAGATACGCGATTATATCTGAAATTCGCATTACGCAACCCTCAAGGGTGGCAGGTGCTAACAGCTTTTTAACATTATCTTTATTCTGATAACAGGCTTCAATTTGCTCATCAAAAGCTTTGAAATCATCAAGTGGCTTGGGGTGGTATTCGCATAACTCCATTTCACCGTCGTGGGCGGCAATTCCGTTAAGTGTCTGCAAGCTGATATTATATGGGAATACCTTATCAAGTACACGAACAGAGTGTATATTATGGCTGAAATGTCTTCCTGTATGCTCGAAATAAAGCTGGTCTAAAAAGTCTTCGCCGGCGTGTCCGAAGGGGGTGTGACCTATATCATGACCGAGAGCAATAGCCTCAATTAAATCAAGGTTTAAATTAAGGGCTTTACCGATAGTTCTTGCGATTCGTGAAACTAACTGAACGTGTAAAGCACGTCTCGTTATATCATCATTTTTGTAAAACGAAAGAACCTGTGTTTTGTCAGCATATCGGTTGTAAAAAGGGCAGTGCATTATTTTATCAATGTCACGAATGAAAGGTGACCTGATAATTGTCGCTTTATCCCTTTCGTTATCTCTTCTTAAAACTTTTCCTTCATTAAAAGCTAACTGTGGCAGAGTGTTATTGGCTCTGTCGCTTTCTATTTTCTCTGTAATTTCAGGAGATAATTGTTCATACTTCAGCATAAAATCACCTCATAATTACAGTATAGCACAAACAGACTGATTTTGCATCTATTATACTAACCAAAACTATGTCCCGTTTTTAGTGCATTCTTTTTGGTATTTATATATCATAGAAAATTATATACGAGGTGCACTATGGAAAAAATAATAATTTATTGGAAGCTTCCTATGGGTTATAAAACAATAAAAAGAGAAAGTGAAGTTGATTTATACACTGCTTGTGATGTTTTGAGGAGCAGAAAGCAAAAGTATATAACAAGCGTTGAAAGAATTGATAATAAAGCAATAATAAAGAGTCATCGTATAGTCTGCCCTCATTGCGGAAAAGAAACGCCTGCATATTCTCATTGTTGGAATAAACGTTCTTCTGCATTTCGTAAAAAAAGTGTAGCCGAAATTACTGAATGGGCAAATATTCAGCCATCTTTAATAAACGAGCCTGATGAAGAAATGAAAATTCAAGAGTATGAAGATTTTTCAGGAGAGTATATATGCCCAAAATGCGGTTATAGTTCCAATAAATCGAAAGAATATACAGAGCTGTATATAGACTATATTGACAAGAAATTATTTGTAAAAAGAGCAATAAAAAATATTTCTGAAATCGTTTCGCTTAAATGGTTGAATGGATCTGCATCTATTGTTTTTCCAAGTTTTGAACAAGTTGTTTTTGATTTTGAAAGCAGAAACACCTATATGGAATTTTTAAGCGATAAAACAGTTGTGTGCAGCGCACCTATAACTGATTCTGAAGCTGATTTTATGGGGGATATATTGCTTGATTTGTTGTCAAAAAACAATATATTAAAACGCACAATAAGACGATGCTTTGAGGATATTACAGAGCTTAAAATGCCCTTTACAACAAAAGAGCTTAATATAGATAAGTTCGTCAATTTTGTGCGTTTCAAGGGATTCCCTAAAGATTTTTATGATGCTATACCTTTTTGGAAGGGTACAAGAGTTTTAGATGAAAGCTTCCAAGAAATAACAAGAAGACTGCGAGAACCGGAATGTGCGATGGTGCTTTTAGAAAAATCATCACTTCCTTATTGCAAGTCGGTTAAAAGGTTATTTGCAAAAAGAAGTGGCTTGTTTTTCTATTTAAGAGAATGTGAGTTTTTATATAATCTTTTAGGTGACGTAAATTTGTTTTGTAATTATTTAAATAAAACATTTACTTTCCATTTTTTGTCGATGATGCACTATTATGAAAAACCTGTAAAAACCTTTTTAAAAGATTATATGCTTGTTTTAGGTAAGCAAAGATTCGCCGTGAAATTTTCACCGTCAGAAGACGTAATAAGATACGGTATACACTATGCCTCGTTAAGCGGTTATGTAAGAAAAAAAGAGCAAGAAAAATGGTTAGAGGGTGTTGATGTATTTGATGATTTTTCAATTCTTTTTTATAGGGAAAATAATATCTCTGTACCGATGCCGCTTGTGCTTAAAAGTATGAAAGACAGCGTAGTAAATTCGTATCGTTTTCAGTATTTAAGAACAAAGCAACAATGCGTTATCACAGGTGAAAAAATGAAAAATTGCCTTGTTAATTGGGATTGTTATTCTAATCCGGTTGCGGTGGTTTATAAGGGTGATAAAATTGTTGCAGCAGTTGAAATTTTTAAAAATACAATCGTACAAGCTAAAGAGTGTAAAAACAAGTCGTTAACCTTGCAATCAGAATTGTATGACGCTATAGAAAAATGGTGTAAAAAAAGCGGTATCAATTTAGAGCCTGAGCGACTTGACGGACCGTTTATGAGATGAAAATTAACAACTATTGAAAAAGAGTGTTTGTAGAGTTATAATCGAAAACGGTAACTACCAAAGAAAAATTGAGGGTTGGGCAGTCGAATCACAACTTGGTATGGTAAAAACCGTGCTTTGTTATATCGGTGCAACCTTCGTATCAGGCTTGTATATGGCGTTTTCTTATGGGTTTGATTTTTGTTGTTTTAATGTGATTTAAAGAATGGTTATTTATATAGCAATACCCACTTATTGTGTTAAGTGGATATTGCTTTTTGTTTTTTATCCTAGCAAAATAGTGCATAGAGTAATATGAAAATGTGCATAATATCTGCATTGAAGCATATATAGGGGGGAGAAAATGAAATATCAATTCTCACGTGAAGATGTTGATTTTTATTCCGATGGAACAAGATGCAGTGCGTGGCTTTACCTGCCCGAAGCAGAGGAAAAATGCCCCATAATCGTAATGGCAAATGGCTTTGGTGGTACTCGTAAAAACCGCTTGTATGAATATGCAGAAAGATTTGCCGAAAATGGTTATGCTTGTTTTCTTTTTGACTACCGCAATTATGGTGACAGTGACGGTAATAAAAGACAGCTTATAAATGCAAAAATGCAGCTTAAAGATTGGGATAGTGCAATAGAATACATCAAAAAAGATAGCCGCATTAACAGGGAAAAGCTATTGCTCTTCGGTACTTGTTTTGCCGGAGGTCACGTAATATGGCTTTCAGCCCACAGAAAAGATATTATCGCAACTGTAGCACAATGTCCTTATACTGATACTATAGCAACGTTAAAGGCGGTTGGTGCGTGTTATATCCTTAAAAAAATACCATTTGTTATTGCTGACTTGTTAACGTGTGTAACAGGCTACAATCCTGTTATGCTAAAACTCGGAACGTATAAAGGTGAAAACGCATTTATGGAAGCCGATGAAAAAACAACAAAGCTGATGATAGGGGATGCAACATTTATTAACAAAGCACCTGCAAGGTCATTGCTTGAATTCCTTAAGTATTCACCGGGCGAGTTTTTCGGTAAAATAACTATCCCGATTTATGTTGCAGCTTGTTCAAGGGATACGCTCGTACCGGGTGAAAAAACCATAGAGCTTGCAAGGAACGCTGAACATTCAGTTGTTAAAAAATATGAATGTCGTCATTTCGATATATATCTTAACGGGGATTTCGAGGAAGCAATTAAAGATTATATTAAGTTTTATAATCAGGTGTTATCTTGAATATAAAAAACGAGGAGCAGACGTGTTTAAAAGTCTGCTCCTCTATATTTTAGTAGCCGATAATTCTTCCGTCTGTAGATATGGTAACAACTCGCCAAGGGATGAATTTGCCACTCGCTTTGAGCGCGTTTTTTACTGCGTGTTCTATGCCACCGCAACAAGGAACCTCCATTCTTACCACAGTTACACTTTTAATATTGTTGTTGGTAATAATAGCAGTGAGCTTGTCGGTGTAATCTACGCTGTCAAGCTTGGGACAACCGATAAGTGTGATGTGGTTGAGGATAAAATCGTTATGAAAATTACCGTAAGCAAATGCGGTGCAGTCTGCTGCTACTAAAAGATTTGCGTTATCAAAATACGGTGCATTTATGGGAACAAGCTTAATCTGAACAGGCCATTGTGAAAGCTGACTGCTTGTGCTGACTGCAGGTGTATCAAGATTACAAGAATTTCTGTTAATTGCTTTTGACTGTGTGCCGGGGCAACCACAAAGGAGAGATGCGGTTTTCTTTTCCTTTGCAGCAAGCACGGCAGATTCATCGTAAGCAGGGGCTTCTCTTTCTTCAAAGGTTATTGCACCCGTAGGACAAGCCGGAAGACAATCACCGATACCATCGCAATAATCTTCACGGGTCAATCTTGCTTTACCATTTATCATTTCAATAGCGCCTTCGTGACAAGCGGCGGCACAAGCACCGCAACCATTACACTTTTCTTCATCTATTTTAATAATTTTTCTTATCATAATTTTAACCTCCATTGATTTTGCGACATTATTGTAATATAATAAAACTAACGAATCGGTTGTTTTTACAACGAAAAGTGGTGTTTTTATGAAGAAATATATTCCTGTTCTCAAAAAAACCAAATTATTTGCCGGTGTTGGCGATGATGAAATAAACTCTATGCTTTCTTGCCTTGGTGCAAGGCTTTGCACCTATAAAAAAGGTGCATATGTATTCCGTCAAGGTGAGCATATAAATGATATTTCTGTTCTGGTTGAAGGTAATCTTCATATTCAGAAGGATGATTACTGGGGCAACCGCAGTATCCTTGGTCAGATAGCTGTTGGCGAGATGTTTGGTGAAGCTTATGTTTCGCCGGAAAACAGTATACTTCTCAATGATGTGGTTGCGATTGAAGATAGTGCGGTTATATTTTTTGATGTTAAACGGATTATTACAACCTGTCCGTCAGCGTGCCGTTTTCATTCAATTGTTGTGCAGAATATGTTTTTTGCAATTTCTGAGAAGAATAGAAGGCTGGTGCAGAAATTAGGTCATATGTCTAAACGTACCACCCGTGAAAAGTTGATTTCATATTTATCGGAAGAGGCGAAAAAGCAAAACAGCGCAAGCTTCACAATTCCGTTCAATCGCCAACAGTTAGCAGACTTTTTATCTGTTGACCGAAGCGCTATGTCAAACGAGCTTTGCAAAATGCGTGACGAGGGTTTGATTGAATTTGAGAAAAACTGCTTTAAGTTGCTTTTATGTTGAATACAAACGTAAATGGTAATGTAGGAATGAAGCCTTTTCTTTGAATTATGCAGTAAAGTTTTTTATTACAGCTATGGAAAAAGTGTTAATTTGTATGATATAATCAACTCGATAAAATTGAATTTGCAGAGTTAAAAGAACAAGCAACCTTGTTCTTCTATCACACAAATTCCAATTTGTTGGGTAAAAAAACACAATAGTGCAAAATTGTTCGGAGGTTTTATGGCTTTTTTATTGGTTGTTATATATATTGCGTTTATAGGTCTTGGAGTGCCGGATTCTCTTATCGGCTCTGCCTGGCCCGCTATCCACACAGAGATGAATATTCCCGTTGAAGCAGTAAGCATTCTAACTTTTATCATTTCCGGGTGCACTGTGTTATCAAGTATGTTCAGTGCAGGAATTCTTAATAAATTGGGAACTGCCAAGGTTACTGCTTTCAGTACGGCTATGACTGCGGCGGCGTTGTTCGGGTTCTCGGTGGCACCGTCCTTCTTGGTTATGATACCATTAGCGGTTGTTCTCGGGCTTGGTGCCGGTGCTATTGATTCGGGACTTAATAACTATGTAGCCCTTCATTGTAAAGCAAGTCATATGAATTTTCTCCATTGTTTTTATGGTGTGGGAGTATCTCTCAGCCCTTACCTTATGTCACAGGCTTTAAGTGAGGTGGGTTGGCGTGGTGGTTATCGCTATGCTTTTTATGTGCAGACAGTTATAACTGTGTTGCTGATCGTATCTCTTCCCTTGTGGAAAAAGACCTCATCGGCTGAACAAACAGAAGAGGAAAAAGGGGTAAACCTCACTCTTTTGCAGATGGTAAAAATGCCGGAGGTTCGCAAGGTTTGGATTATTATGCTTGCAACTAATGCAATTGAATATGCCTGCGGAGTATGGGGAAGCACATATCTTGTAACAGAAAAAGGCTTTGAGGCAAAATACGGTGCTCTTGCTCTGACTATATATTATGCGGGAATGTCTATAGGACGTTTTGTTTCCGGTTTGCTTTCTAATAAAATCAGTACTTGGAAACGTATCGGTATTGGGGCAGTTATTCTTGCTCCTGCTATTGTAATTATGCTTCTTCCTCTGCCCGGTGCAGTTACTGTGGTTGGTTTGTTCCTTGTAGGACTGGGTAACGGGTCTATCTACCCCAATATGATACATCTTACACCTCACAACTTCGGTAAAGAAGCATCGCAATCAATTATGGGTTCACAGATAGCGTTTGCTTACATTGGTGTTATGCTGGCACCGCCTATGGTCAGTCTTATAAGCGGACTGTTTGGCATAGGGGTATATCCTGTTCTGCTTGCTATACTCTATGTAATAATGATTGTGGCTCTTAAGAGCTTTATAAATAAATTGAAAAAACAGAACAGATACGATAGAAATGTGTGAGTTGCAAAGGGAGTTTAGATAATGAATAACAATGATAAATTTGATATAAATAGTTTCAGCTCTCCTGATGTTACCTATGCTCCTGTGTATATCTGGGTGTGGAACGACATATGTACTCGCGAAATTATAGATACCCAGCTTCTTGAAATGCAGAAGCTCGGCATAAGGGCTTTTTATATTCTTGCTGAACCAAAGGATTTTCGACCTGACAGTATGCCGACAAACCTTAACCCTGACTATCTGTCAAAGGAATATTTCGAGCTTTGTGCTTATGCTGCCCAAAAGGGAAAATCCCTTGGTATGAAGTGCTGGATTTATGATGAGGGTGGTTGGCCCTCCGGTAGCGCTTGCGGAAAGGTTATGAAAGAGCATCCTGAATATGCCCGACAGACGTTGGAATTTTTCGAATGCTCATTCTTTGCAGGTGAGGTGTATAAAAAAACAACACCTGATGTTCTTGCAGCTTTCTTAAATGATAAGGATATTATTGATGAGGGTTACGTGTTCTCTGAGGATACTATTGTAACCGAGTATGTTGCAGAAAAAGAAATCGGTGGAAGTTATCCCGATTTACTTAATAAAGCTGCAACGGAATATTTTATTAAAATTACTCACGAAAAATATGTTATTGGTGAAAACGTTACAGCCGTATTTACAGACGAACCAAAAGCACCTGCAGGAGCATACAACAAAGAGTTAGCAGAGCAATATGAAGCTATGTATGGTGAGTCAATACTACCTCATCTGCCACTTGTTGCAGAAAGAATAGCTCCCACAGAGGAGAACGCTCATATATTGCACCGTTGGTACGATTTGTGTAGCCGTATGTTTTGTGAGAATTTTCTTCTTCCTTGCAAAAAATGGGCAAACGAGCACGGTATGGCTTTTACCGGTCATATGGATAAGGATCATGATCCTCTTGGTTGTATCAATGGCGGCGGCAACTTTAACCTTATGCGCGCTCTCAGATGCTTTGATATTCCCGGCGTGGATGTTATCTGGCGACAACTCTATCCCGAAAATAAAACAATAAATAAGAATGATATGAACGGTTACAACGGTTTTTTCCCGAGATACGCTTCATCTGCCGCCGCACAGAACGGCACAAAGCTTACAATGAGTGAGGTTTTTGGGGTAGCAGGGCCGGGACTGACTTACGATATAATGCGATATACCGTAGGATATCAGGCGGTGCGTGGAATAAACATCTTTAATCTGTTTAATTTTCCTCTCGGTCGTAAGGGTGCACTTCTTGCACAGGAGCTACCTGTTTTTACCGAAAGTCAGTTGTATTACCGTGACCTTTCTGAATTCAATCGTTATATGGAACGTTTGTCATATGTTTCTACTCTCGGAGAACGTGTCTGCGAAACAGGGCTTTATTATCCTGTTCATGATTTTCAAGGCAGTCTGAACGCGGAGCGTATAGCAAAAGAGTTCGATACTCTCGGCAGAGCTCTTGAAGATTTGTTGGTGGATTTTGACATTGTTGACGATGATGTTTTGCTGGCTTCGAAAATATCTGACGAAGGCTCTATGAACATTGGAAGAGCGAAATACAAGCACATTATCATTCCTCAAGGTGCTTTTATTCCTGATGCCACACAAAAAGCATTGAATAGATTTGTTGAATGTGGTGGTAGCGTTTCTTATGAATTAAAAAAGCTCAATTCTGTAATCAAAGTTGAGGGTCAAGGCTTACGTGCAATGCACAGAAAGGCAGACAATGTAGAAATTTTCTGTCTGTTCAGGGAATCAGGTGAAAAAGGGGATTATAGTATTCACTTGCCATCGCCAAAGGGCTATCTGCTTGATTTGGCAACCGGTAGACTTCAGCCGTTAGAAACTGAAAATGGCATTCTGAAAATTTCTCTTGCTATAGGTGAAACGGCTGCCATATTGCTGACAGACGAAGCTCTGTGTGCAGAAAATAAAAAGGATTTCAGTGAAAGCTTCGATATTTCAGGCGAGTTTCTGTTTCGCAAAGAAATTGAGCTTGCCTACAATGAGAAGGGATTTGAAAATATAAAACATTCCGATAAAGCAGTTTCCGTAAAGCTTGGTGATTGGTCATATCTTATTGGTAGTGCTTATTCAGGAAGCGGTGTTTATGAAACAATATTTTCTCTCCCTACTGAAAAAGTCGGAAAAGAAGGCGAAATCGACCTTGGAGAAGTGCATTTCTCAGCCAGTGTTTATCTCAATGACAAACCATTAGGAACATCTTTAGTACCACCGTACAGATTAAAAATACCTGCCGGTGTGCTTGATAAAGAGAATAATTTGAAAATAGTTGTAACTAATACATCTGCCAACTGGTATATTCACACCGATTACTTTAATAAGTGGAAAACAGAAGAGCTATCACCATATTTTCAGGCAGAGTTGGATTATGCAAAAGACTATGTATCAGGCGGACTTTATGGCCCTGTTACACTATTTACAGAATGATATTTAAGCTTTAATTTGTAATGATACAGAATTAAGGAGAATTTAAAATGATGTATGTAAAAGCAGAAAAATATGATAGCAATTTAGTCAAACAAAAAATCATGGGCCCGAATCCATTAAAACTAGAAGAAGAGCTAATGAAAGACAATAGAATTAAAACAGGCGCTATTGTTATGGATTTAGGTAGCGGACAAGGAATCACATCTTTATTTTTAGCAAAAGAATATGGATTTAAAGTTTATGCAACAGACCTTTGGAGTGAGAAGGAAGAAAATCAGAAATTCTTTTCTGAAATGGGATTAACCGAAGATGAAATTATCGCTGTAAAAGCGGATGCTACGGATTTAAAATATGAAAAAGAATTTTTCGATGCAGTTGTCAGCACAGATTCCTATAATTACTTTGGAAGAGATGCAGACTATTTAGATGAAAAGCTTTTACCTTTTGTAAAGAAAGGTGGTTATATTTATATAGTTGTTCCGGGAATGAAAAAAGACTGCCATAGTAACATTCCGAAAGAGTTGTTATTATCCTGGACTCCTGAACAATTAGATTATATTCACGATATAGAATATTGGAAAAACATTGTTTCAAAATCCAAGAATAGCGAGATTGTTTCCATTTACGAAATGGAAAGCAATGAAGAATGTTGGAATGATTGGATACAGTGCGACAATGAATATTCTATAAATGACAGAAAAGCGATTGAAGCAGGGGCATGTAAATATCTGAACTTTATTGCTATTGTCTTAAGGAAAAAGTAACTGCTGACAACAGGTGTTATTATATAATTGAAGCTATAAATTCAAGTTTTTGGAGATAAATTTATGAAATATAATCTTGTGGTAGCCGGTGGGGGGCTTTCCGGTGTTGCGGCGGCTGTAAGTGCTGCTCGTGAAGGTCTTAAGGTCTTGTTGGTTGAAAAGGCGGGTTGCCTTGGCGGAGCTATTGCGAATTGTCTGGTTTACCCCTTTATGCCTTATTGGACAAAGCCTTATTGGGACAAAAACGTAAAAAGAAAATACCTTTCCCAAGGCATTTTCAAGGAAATGAAGGAAAGACACGATAAATATGTTGATGATTGCAAGGACCACGAGTTTAATTCCGAATATTTTAAAATCGTTCTTGATGATATGACAACCGAGGCAGGCGTTGATGTTCTTTTTCACGGTGTTGTTTATGATGTGAAAACCTGTGGGCGAAAAATTACTGAGGTTGATATAACCGCCAAGGGTCAAAAAATAACTGTTGAAGCCGATTTCTTTGTAGATGCCACAGGTGACGGTGAACTGTTTTACCTTGCGGGATGCGATTTTCAGTTAGGGCGTGAAAGTGATAATCTTTGCCAACCAATGACAACCTGCTTCAGAATGAGCGGTGTTGACCTTGACCTTTTTACCGAGGAAAGACCTCGATTGCAGGAACTCTACAAAGAAAAACAAGCTAAGGGTGAAATTACAAATCCTCGTGAAAATATTCTTGTTTTCTTTGGTGTGGGCGAGGACGTTCTCCATTTCAATTCCACCCGTGTTATAAAGCTTAACCCAACAGACCCGTTTGATGTGAGCAAAGCCGAGGTTTTAGCCCGTCGTCAGATACATGAGCTTGTCAGCTTTCTTCGTGAAAATTCAAAAGCATTTAATGAAAGCGCTCTTATTTCAATTGCCATAGATATCGGTGTTCGTGAAAGCCGCAAACTGAAAGGTGTTCATATTCTTACTGCCGATGAAATAATCAACTGTACTCGGTTCGAGGATTCAATAGCTTTAGGAAATTACGATATTGATATCCATAACCCTTCAGGTACAGGCACAAGTCATAGATTTTTTGGCGATGGCGAGTTCTATACAATTCCGTATCGTTCTCTATTACCAAAGGAATATGATAATTTAGTTGTGGCAGGGCGTTGCCTTTCCGCGACCCATGAAGCACAAGCCTCTGTCAGAATAATGCCGATTTGCTGTTGCCTTGGTGAAGCCGCAGGCACTGCTGTAGCGGTAGCTTTAAAAAACAATCAAACAGCCCATACGGTTGATATAAAAACACTCCAGAGCAAATTGACAGAAAACGGTGCGGTTTATAATTGATATACAAGCCTTGTGACAATATAACTCGTTGACTTTATTTTCCAATTGTCATATAATTGTACCATTATATAAAAAGGATTGAGTTTATGAAAATATCAAAAAAATTAATGGCGCTTATTCTTGCAGGGGTTATGCTTTTTACTATGTCCTGCCCGACTTTTGCTGTAAGCAAGGAGAATTGGGAGCAGGTTTGGACAAGTGCTGATGCCGAAGCGGGAATTATTATGTTCGTGGGTAGCGATGAAAGTGAGCGTAATTTTTCCTGGTATTCTGAAACCGAAAGCGAACCTTCTGTTACAGTTTCTACAAAGAAAAATTTAAAGTCTGCAGAAGTTTTTAAAGGTACTTGCATTGATGCTGTCGAGGGTGGCGTTGTCAACAAGGTAACTGTTTCAGGACTTTTAGAAAATACTACATATTACTACAAATGCACAAGTGAAGGCTTTGAGTCCGAAATTTATTCTTTTAAAACTGATGGTGGCTCTGATTTTTCTGCAATGTATGTAACCGATGTTCATATCACACAGATTGATGATGCAAATGAAAACTCTCTTTCCGACACCTCTTACAGATTCAACGAAACCTTTGAAGATGCACTTTCAAAGAATGATGATATTTCTCTCATTCTTTCTGCAGGTGACCAGGCTACAGAAGGTCTCGAAACCGAATATAAAGCAATGACTGCATCAGATTTATTCAAGGGTGTTTCTATTGCAACTGCTATGGGTAACCACGATCGTAAAGGTGCAGCATATAAAGCTTTTAAAAATCTTCCCAATGAAGATACAGAAGCTTCTATTCGTTCTTACAATGGTACTGACTATTGGTTTGTAAAAGGCGATGTTCTTTTTCTCGTTATGGACTCCAACAGCGGTAATGGTGCGGCTCACGCGGATTTTGTTAAAAGAGCAGTCGAAGCAAATCCCGATGTTAAATGGAAGATTATGATGTGCCATCACGACCTTTATAGTGGCAGAATCCCTCACAGAGAAAGTGAAAATAAACTTCTCCGTATGATATGGGGACCTATCGCAGATGAATTTGGCATTGACCTTGTTCTTCTTGGTCATAGCCACTACTATACTGTAACTGATGTTTTATATAAAAATGAAACCGTTGCGGATTTAGAATCCGAAATGGTTGACCCTAAAGGCACCGTATATATGGTATCTTGTTCTTTAGGTAGACCCAGAGATGATGAGGATGTCGGTCTTAACGATGACTGGATTGGTTTTGATTATCTTACCGAAAAAGCAACATATAATATTCTCGATTTTACCGAGGATTCAATCACCGTTAATTCTTATGAATTAGGCGAGGATTCACCCTTTAATACGTTTACTATAAAGAAAACTTCAAACAACGGCGGACACGAAGAAACAGGATTTTTTACATCAGTTAAAAACGGTTTTTTAAGATTTGCAGGTGCAGTATATACTATTTTCAACAATTTTAATTCCTACGATGATCTTAAAGAACACGGCTATGATGTAAAACTTTCCGATTTTTTCGGTAATTGATGAAATAAAAAGCAATATAATGTACCAACTCCCATTTACTGTAAACAGTAGGTGGGAGTTTTGCTTCATAAATGGCTAAATATTTTTCACCCATTCACCATTCTTTCTGGCGATGCCCGGTGCAAAGGTCTATAACCTTGACTTGTATCCCGCAAGAGAAAGTAAACTGACAGAGCTTGAAAACGTCTGAGCATACTACGAGGTTTTCAAATAACACCAAAGTGATTTTTGAACAAAAATAGGAATAATACAACTGAAAAACGGGCGAAAATAGGAACAATACAATAAATCTAGAAGATTTGCCATAAATAGAAAAATAGTATATAATTAAGTTAACTAATTTTAAAGGTGATTTTATGCCACTACAAATAGTACGAAATGATATAACAAAAATGATGGTTGATGCTATTGTTAATGCTGCCAATTCCACTCTGTTAGGTGGTGGCGGTGTTGATGGCTGTATTCACCGTGCAGCAGGGGAAGGGCTTCTCAACGAATGCAGAGCTCTTGGCGGTTGCGAAACAGGTAATGCGAAGATTACAGGCGCATACAGCTTGCCTTGCAAGTATGTAATACATACAGTTGGTCCTGTGTATCAGGATGGCAACCATGGGGAGAAGGCTCTCCTTGAATCCTGCTACAAAAAATCCTTAGAACTCGCAAAGGAACACAACTGCGAAAGTGTAGCATTTCCTCTCGTTTCTTCGGGTATATATGGCTACCCAAAGGACAAGGCACTTAAGGTTGCAATTGATGTTATCAGTGATTTTCTCTTGGAAAATGAAATGACAGTTTATATCGTTATTTTTGATAAGAAAGCGTATCAAATCAGCGAAAAATTGTTTTCTGATATTGCTGAGTACATTGACGACAAATACGTTGACGAACATACAGATTATCGCAGAGAAAGTATGCGCCTTAATATTCCTATTCAGTCGGTTGTTATGGCTGATATGTGCGAGTGTTATGCGCCTATGTGTGCATCTGCCCCTGCACCAAAAGCAGCCTCACTTCAAGATGCGGTTAATCAGATTGACGAGAGCTTTTCACAAATGTTGCTTCGCAAAATTGATGAAAAGGGGATGACCGATGCACAGTGCTATAAAAAGGCAAATATTGACCGAAAATTGTTTTCAAAAATCCGAGGCGACGTGCATTATAAACCGTCAAAACCCACCGCAATAGCCTTTGCAATCGCTCTTGAATTGACACTTGATGATACCGAGGATATGCTCAAAAAGGCAGGCTTCGCCCTTTCGCATAGCAACAAATTCGATATCATAATCGAATATTTTATAAGTAAAGGCAATTACAATATCTTTGAAATCAACGAAGCATTATTTGCTTTTGACCAGAGCTTGTTAGGAGGTTAACGAATATGTTGGAATTTATTTGCTACCCAAAATGTACTACTTGTCAAAAAGCTAAAAAGTGGCTTGATGATAATAATATCGAATATGAATTAAGAGATATTAAGTTCAATAACCCGACTTTTGAGGAACTCACCCAATGGTACAACAAAAGCGGATTACCCTTAAAGAAATTTTTTAACACAAGCGGTCTCTTATACAAATCAATGGAGCTCAAAACCAAGCTACCAACCATGACCGAGGACGAAATGCTCAAACTCCTAGCCACAGACGGAATGCTCGTAAAAAGACCGATTTTAGTAGGCGACGATTTCGTGCTTGTTGGGTTTAAAGAAGCAGAGTGGGAAGAGAAAATGTAACATTAATTTGTCCCCCGTCAAGCGACCTTTTTAAGTGAATAAGAAATTATAATGTGATTGCAAGGTTAAAAACCTGCAATCACATTATTTTTTGGAGGAATTTAAAATGGAGAAAAACATTAATAACACAAACGAAATCAAAGGCAACGGTATCACAGAGCTCGTATTCATCCTTGACCGTAGTGGCTCAATGAGTGGTCTTGAAAAAGACACAATCGGTGGCTTTAACTCAATGATTGAAAAGCAGAGAAAACAGGAAGGCGAGTGCTATGTTTCAACTGTACTTTTTGACAATGTCAGCGAGGTTATCCACGACAGAGTTAAGCTCTCCGAAATCAAGCCCATGACTGAGGATGATTACTATGTAAGAGGTTGCACAGCCCTTATAGATGCTATCGGTGGAGCAATTCACCATATCGGAAATATTCATAAATACGCCCGTCCTGAAGATGTGCCTGAACACACAATGTTCATTATCACAACAGACGGTATGGAAAACGCCAGCCACCGCTACACATCTGATAAGGTAAAACATATGATAGAACGCCAGAAAGAAAAATATAGTTGGGAATTTCTCTTCATCGGAGCTAACATTGATGCAGTCGAAACCGCCGCACAGTATGGCATAAACTCAGACCGAGCCGTTAATTATAACGCAGATGAAAAAGGAACTAAAATCCTCTATGCAACAGTATCCGAAAGTATCTGCCAAATGAGAGCAAACGCCCCAATCCAAGCCGACTGGAGTGACGAAATTAATAAAGATTACGAAAAACGAGGTAAAAAACGTTAATTTGTGTCCCCCCTAAAAGCACCATAAAAAATACAATGAATATGGCGCTAGTTTTGGTAAAAGGAATCGCTAAGCGGATGTTGACATATATAGTGAGTTTTAGAAGATGACCATGCATTAATTTGTTTGAGATGTGTTTGTTAAAGTGTGTGTAACTGTTGCTTTTTTCCTTGTCGGGGTGATATAATTGATTAAGAAAGTTGGTGAGCATAAAGTGAAAAAGGGGATTGTATTCAATATACAGAAATTTTGTATTGACGACGGTGATGGTATCCGTACCTGCGTGTTTCTGAAGGGCTGTCCTCTCGGATGCGTCTGGTGTCATAATCCCGAAAGCCTTGATAAAAAACCTACGCTCTCATTTAACAAACAAAAATGCTCATCCTGTGGCAGATGCCTGGCAGAATGCTCCGCACGAACGATTGAAAACGGTACTCTGAAGCTTGAACGAGAAAAGTGTATCATATGTGGCAAGTGTGCGGAAAACTGCCTAAACGATGTCAATGAAATTATCGGTAAAGAAATGACAGGTTTGGAAGTCTTGGCTGAAGTTGTAAAAGACAAGATGTTCTACGAGTCATCGGGCGGCGGGCTCACCATTACAGGTGGTGAACCGTCATATCAACCTGACTTCACATTAGAACTGCTCGAACTTTCCAAAAATGTCGAAATTTGTAGAGTTAAAAGAACAAGCATACTTGTTCTTCTATCACACAAATTCCAATTTGTATAGGTAAATAAACTTGATTTTATCAATCAAAATCGTAATTATAAAGTGAGATGTGTATTATCATGAAAGATAAAGATTATTTTTTGAGTAAGGCTCAAGAGAATTTTCCTGAACTGAAATTTTCTGTTCTCACTCCCGATATAACAGAGTTTATTGGTTCAAACGGGGACAGTATTGTTCTTGACCTTGGTAAACATGTGGTAGGGCATTTTTCCTTTGCTTTTGATAGAGTCGATATTTTTGTTGATGCTCCCGTTCGTTTGAATATAAGGTTTGGTGAAGATGTGAGAGAAATCAATGACGATTTTTCTCAATACAACGGAACCCTTTCAAAAACTTGGTTGCAGGAGGAAATAGTTAATCTTGATTTCCCTCAGAAAGTAACTATGCCAAGAAGATACGCTTGCAGATACATAAAAATAATGGTAGAAAGAACCACAAGACCAATAAAACTCTTTGATTTCAGCTTCTGTGCTTCAACAAGTGCTGATGTATCTGTGTTGAAATCTGCAAACACGGAAGATACTTTGTTGAATAAAATTGACCTTGTTGCAACAAACACACTTAAAGAGTGTATGCAGACCTTCTTTGAAGATGGTCCGAAACGTGACCGCCGTCTTTGGATTGGTGACCTTCGTCTTGAGGCTCTTGCAAATTATTATACATTCAATAACCTTGAAATCGTAAAAAGATGCTTGTATCTTTTTGCCGCAGGTGAATGTAATAAATCAGGTTTTTTGCCGTCCTTTGTTTATGAAACGCCTTATTATCATTCGGGAGCAACACATATTGAGGATTATGCACTTTTATATGTTGTGAGTCTGTGCGATTACTACGAGCATACAGGGGATATGGATGTTGTAAACGATCTTTTGGGGATTTGCAAATCACAGCTTGAAAGCTTCGAAGCAACCCTTGACGAAAATCTGATTGCAACAAAGCAGGATGGTTGGTTTGCTTTTGTTGATTGGTGTCCGGGTCTTGAATGCCTGACAGCTTTGCAGGGTGTATATCTTTATACTCTTGAACGTTTTTCAGAATTGCTGAAAGCAATAGGTGATGAGGAGTATGAAAAATATTCTGCTCTAATTCCTCAGGTTCGTTCCGCTTCAAAAAAGCATCTTTATGATGTAGGTAAAAATGTATTCATAAATGCTTTGGATAATGGTCAGCTTAGCGTTCATTCTCAGGTATGGATGATATTGGGCGGTGTGATAACCGGAGAAGAGGCAAAGAAACTTCTTCTTTCTTGCCTTGATAACAAGGCGTGTAAGCAACCTGTTACGCCATATATGCGCCACTATGTTATTGTGGCTATGCTAAAGCTTTATATGAAGGACGAAGCTGTGCAATATTTGAAAAAATTCTGGGGCGGTATGGTTGAGCTTGGTGCAGATACCTTCTGGGAAGCATATATTCCCGATGACCTTGAATTCTCACCGTATAAGGACAGAATGATAAATAGCCTTTGCCACGCCTGGAGCTGTACACCATCGTACTTCATTCGTAAATACGATTTGTAATTATCACATATAAACATAAAATTACCCATTTAGCTAAATTCAATCGTTAATAGGATTATAGCGATGAAAAGCATGCACATGTTATGGAGATTCTCTAGCAGGGAGCAGAAAGAAAAGAAGTTTCCGACGAGGTTTCAACAAAATCTGAATAAGAGGTGATCACAATGGAATTTGTAAATGTTTTGCAGAATAAAGGTGTTTTCGGTGACGGAATTCACGATGACACAAAAGCCTTGCAGGCTTGCATTGACGAATTGAGAGACGGCGGAATTGTTTATTTCCCTGATGGTACATATCTTATTTCGGGTGCTTTGATTTTCTATTCATATCAGCATTTGAAATTTTCAGACAATGCAGTTATTCTCAGAAGTGACAAAAGTGAACCATTGACAAGATATTTGCTAGCTTCCTATTCTGAGCCTGAATGGGGTGAATATACAGGTACTCACGATGTTGTGATTTCAGGCGGTATCTTTGACGGGAACGAAAATCTTGATGAAAGAATAACCCTTGTGAACACAGTTCATTGTAGTAATATTACCATTGAAAACTGCAGATTCCGTCATTGTGCTCATTGGCATTGCATTGAAATTAACGGCACAGAGAATACAACTATTCAGAACTGCATTTTTGACGGACCTTCATATACCTTCAAGACTGATAATCTCTTTAACGAGCAGATTCAGCTTGATATGTCCCGCGATGGCTCTTATGGTCCTGTTTATAACTGTGACGGTGCTCTCATTGATTTTAAGAGTGATGATACAGTCTGCCGTAATATAGTAATCAGAAACAATATTTTTAAATGTGACGGCTTCCCTGGAGTTGGTCACCACGGTGATATTGACCACCACAATATTCTTATTGAAAATAATATTTTTGACGGACCATCGGGAAGAATCGGTAAAAGCCGCGGCTACATTTTCTTCAGACCAATGGTTTACGATTTGAAAGTGAAAAACAATGCCTTTATTTCTCCCGAAGAAACCGACTCACCAAGCTACGGCATTATTCTTGAAAATACCGCTGCTAATGCTTTAATAGCAGAAGATAACATCTTTATAGGAAAAATTGATAAACAGGTTATTATCGGAAATCAGCTTTGATTTGAAAAAGCCATATTAACTAGGAGGGCTTTTTATGGTAAGGAAATATTCACATATAGTAGTTATCGGTGTCGACGGTGCAGGTAGCTGGTTCAAGGATGCTGACACACCCAATTTTGATAAAATATTTGAAAACGGAGCATATACATATAACGCACTTTCTTCAAGGCCTACAATTAGTGCGGAGTGCTGGGGATCAATGCTTATAGGTGTGGGACCTGAAATACATGGTCTTACAAACGGGGTTGTATCTTCTGTACCGTATTACGTGAATTCTCCTTTTCCCTCACTTTTCAGAAGGATCAGAGAGGCTTATCCCGGAGCTGTTCTCGGCTCGTATTGTGACTGGGACCCCATTACCCATGGTATAGTAGAAAACAATATCGGCGTTTCCAATGCTACAGCCCACGATACCGACCTCACACCCATTGTTTGCGACTATATTCGTGAAAATATGCCGGATTTTCTGTTTATTCACTTCGACAGCGTTGATGGTGCAGGGCACTCAACAGGCTACGGACTTCCTGCTTTTATCAAACGCATCAATGAGGTTGATAAGCTTATCGGTGATGTTTACTCTGCAATTAAAAAAGCTGAAATGCTTGAAGAAACACTTTTTATTGTTATTGCAGATCACGGCGGTACAAATGATGAAGCAAACCACGGCAGTCATGGGGGCTGGACAGATGAAGAGAAATATGTGACCTTTGCCGCAATCGGTAAAGGGGTAAACAAAACTGAAATAGAAGAAATGAACATTCGCGACCTTGCTGCTATTGTGCTCTATGCTATGGGTATAGAATCTCCCGAATTTAATGAAAACGGTTGGACTTCTCAAATTCCTGCAGGCTTGTTCGTTGATTATAATGGACAGTATCGTGATATATCTCACCTCACAGGTGCTGCACCGAGAGTTTCAAAAACACATCACGAATCCGAGCTGGTTTAAGGACTGAAAAGGTTATTTTGGAAAACATTTTCCAATTTGCAGAGTTGTTTTTGAATAATATATATTTAGCAATTAAAAGATGTACAAAAACTACGGAAAATGAAAGCATTGCTTGAGGTTAAAAATATGAATAAATGGAGCTTTTACACATCAAAAGAGATAAAGCCTGAGGGTTGGCTTCGCCGTCAGCTTGAAATTCAGGCTGAGGGACTCAGCGGTAATCTTCATAAAATATGGCCGGACATTCGTGACAGTGCATGGATTGGCGGTAATCGTGAGGGTTGGGAGAGAGTACCATATTGGCTTGATGGCTTTATCCCTCTTGCATATCTTCTTGAAAATGAAGAGATGATTGCTACTGCAAAAAAATATATTGATGCAATTATTTCAGCACAGGATACTGACGGTTGGATTTGTCCTTGCAAAAAGGAAGAAAAAGCAAAATATGATACATGGGCAATACAGCTTATCTGTAAAACTCTCAAGGTTTATTACGAATGCTCGGGAGATGAAAGAATTCCCGATGTTATTTACAGAGTGCTTAAAAACTATTACGAAATGCTTAAAAGCGGAGAAATCAATCTGTCTAAATGGGCAAAATTCAGGTGGTTCGAGACCTTTATTTCCCTCAATTTCTTGTATGAAAAATATAATGAGGAATGGATAAAGGACCTTGCGAAGATAATAAAGGAACAGGGCTTTGACTACAACACTGCAACTGAATCCTGGAAAAAGCCAAGTCACAATTGGCTGAGAAAAACTCATATAGTAAATATTGCTATGATGCTTAAGAGTGAGGCTGTTTCTCACGATTTGTTGAGTGAAGAATATACGGACAACGCAGAAAAGCTTCGCTCAATTCTTGATAAGTATAATGGTACAGCCTTCGAGGGATTTACGGGTGACGAGGTGCTTTCAGGTCTTGACCCTACCAAAGGCACCGAATGCTGTGCAGTAGTAGAGCAGATGTATTCCTATGAAGAAATTTTTGCTCATACAGGTGATAACAAATGGGCGGAACGTCTTGAAGTTCTTGGCTTCAATGCTCTTCCTGCCACACTCAGCGAGGATATGTGGTCTCATCAGTATGTTCAGCAGGTAAATCAGATTGCCTGTCAGAAAACGATAATTATGGCTCCCTGGAGTACAAACGGTCCTTATGCACATACATTCGGACTTGAGCCAAATTTCGGCTGTTGTACCGCAAATTTCAATCAGGGATGGCCTAAATTTGCTCTTTCGGCTTTTATGCACAAAGGCAATACTATATTAAATTCAATTATGATTCCTTCTGTGTTGAATGACAATGGAGTAATTATCAAACTTGAAACTAATTATCCCTTTGAAAATAAAATGCATTATCACATTGATGCTGAAAGGGATTTCGGTTTTGTAATCCGTATTCCGTCATTTGCTGAAGGTCTTACAGTAAATGGCGAAATCATAGAAAATAAAGACCTTGAATTTGCAATAACTCAAGGTAAAACTGAAATTGAAGTTGAATTTCAGACAACGCCATATTTAAAAAAGAGACCAAACGACCTATATGCATTGCAGATGGGCTCATTGCTTTTCTCTGTTCCGATTGAATATGAAAAACAGATGCGTGAATATGTAAAAAAAGGTGTAGAACGCAAATTCCCGTACTGTGACTATCAGTTTATACCCACAACACCTTGGAATTATGGCTATTCAAATGCGGATTTCGAAGTGAACTTTAATGGAATTAGCGATATTCCATTCTCACAGAAAAACCCACCAGTAACCATAAAAGCAAATATGCAACAAATTAACTGGGGCCTTAAATTCCCGTACAAAAGCATTGCAAGAAAAACACCAAAATCAAGAAATCCGGTTTCAGACATTCAAGAAATTAAACTTTGTCCGTATGGCTGTGCGAAGCTTTGTATGAGCGAAATGCCGATAATCGGTAAGTAATAATTAAGTTCTTCAAAAAGTTATAAGTTGCATATTGAAGCTGATTAACAAATCCAATTTATAGATACAAGTAAATATTGGCGTAGAGAATAGGAGGAAAGGTAATGCAAGCTATCGTTAAATTTTTTATTACATTTTTCACAACCGTTTCAATTTTTTGTTCAAATCTGTTGTTTCCTGCAACGGTTTATCCCGAAAGTGAGAATTTTGATTTTTCATATCTTAAATATCCCGATGAGGCAATAATCACTCTTGAAGAGGCAGGGCTTACCGAGCAGGAGCTTGTAGGCAGAGCCTCAGCTCAGCTGCCTGAATATGTGCAGTCCGGCGGATATGACGATATAAACGGTATAACAATATCGCCTTATTACACGGCAAAGGTAAGCGGAGAGGAAATCCCTGTTTATGCTTCGGTCGTTTTTATACGCGTTGATGATACGGGTACGCTACACTCCTTTTCTGAAATTTATGTTGATTCAAGCGAGGAGTTTTCCTTCAATATTGAGATAACGGGTGCTGATGTTGTGCTTAAAAATGCCATTGTGTTACCTGAATCACACGGTGTAAAGGCACAGTGTAAAGACAACACCGTAACAGCATCCATCCAAAAAACGGGCATATATACCTTCCTTTTTAACAACGCAAACCAATATTACGGCTATACTCTCATGGTACGCGAAAAGGTTGATGAGGATAAGGAAATTGCAGAATACATAGAGAAATACGGAGAGGATAATGTCTGGGTTATTGATAAAGGTGTATATCAGTATGACTATGTTAACCTCGTTGCACACAATGATCTGGTTATTTATCTTCGTGAAGGTGCTTACGTGACTGCAAACCACCTTTATGATATTGACTGTGCCGAGGATGAAAACAAATATCTTGAGCCTACTGCACCGGGAGATAATGCTATAGGGCTTACAAGGTATCCGTTTATAAATTTTTACAACTGTAACAACATAACCCTTGCAGGTAGGGGCGTAATAGATATGACCCGACTTGACAGACGAGAAAGAAGAGGCGTTGTTTTTACCAACTGTAATAATGTAAATGTTAGAGATGTGAAAATCATAAACTCGCCCGAATGGTCGTTTATCTCTTATTGTTGCACTGATGTCAGTATTGACAATGTAGATATCATCGGCAACCGTGGCAACTGTGACGGCTTTGCAATCTGCAACAGCCATAATGTAACCGTTGATAACTGCTTTGCAAGAGTGGCAGATGACACCTTTGAGGTAAAGGCTCTCGGAGGTACAATGGACAGCAAAAATATCACATTTACTAACTGTATTGCCTGGGGCGGGTATGCAAG
>JAZNIJ010000053.1:0-4499 GCA_045577455.1 Eubacteriales bacterium | reverse complement strand
CAATCTGAAATGTCTGCATCGTCTGCAAAGAGTGCAGGCTTTTCATAAGGCAAGGTAAACTGACTGTCTGTTGCAAGCGTCCAGCCTGCAAGAGAAACTTTTTTGAATACACGAGTGAGCATTGCTGCCGCCTGTTCTCTGTTTAATAGTGCATTCGGATCAAAGGTTGTTGCACTTGTTCCGTTTACAGCACCTATGTTGTATGCCTTTAATACTTCAACATCTGTTGTATCTGTGAAAGGATTGTTTACTGCCGGAATTGCCGCACCGTTTGCAAGTGCTTCATACGCCTTAACTGCAACTGCCGCAAATTCAGCTCTTGTGATGTCCTGAGATAAGTCAACACCTACAAGTACATCAGGAACTAATCCCATCTGATATGCCGATGTAATTTCTCCAGTTGCCCAATCTGATGTTTCAAGGATTCTTTTTCCGTTCCATTGTCTCCAAGCAGCATTTGAGCCATAGCGCGAATGTCCGATAAAGCTCATTCCGTCCTCGCTCATAACAAATTCAAAGTCTCCGCCGTCATTCGGTGGTGTATATGTAGGAGATTCAGCCCACTGACCGTAAAGCATATTACCTTGTGCGGTAGCTGTTATTTTTCCCTGGTCGTGAGGATATGTTCCTGTTACTTCGCTGCCATTCTGAATTATGATGATTTCGCCGTAGTTGGAATCTTCCCATTTACCTGACCAGTTATAATTCCCAACGGCATTTACATTTGCACCTTCAAGAGTATCAGTTGGGAGTGTTCCTGCTGTAACGGTAATCGGCACAGAGGTTATGAAGTCTGCATCTGTTGCGTAGGTCTTTGAATATAACCTGACCTCATATTCTCCTGCTTCTACTTCAATATCCAATTCATACTCGCTTGTGTTTTTATTCACACGACACCATTTTCCATATTGGTTTGCTGCCGTTCCTTTTTTATAAATTGCGATATACGGATCGGATTCATCGGTAAGTCCTGTCACGGTCACTTTGATTTTGTCACCATATCCTAATGTTGTTTTATTGACACTTATATTTGCCGCCGCACTAACCGTAAATGTCATAAGCGACAAGCACATAGTTAGAGTCAACAATATTGACAATAACCTTTTCATATCTCAAAACCTCCTTACTTTTTAAGGTTTTCAACCATTCTCACTGCAATAATGAGTGCCTGTTCTCTTGTTGCGTTTGCATAGCCTGTTGCTTCTTCTTCAGATGTAATATTTTTAGGTGCGAACTTGTTGTCACCAACGCCGTTTATGATGTTGTTCGCCGCCATAAAGTACACGCTGTCTTTTGCCCAATCGGATATATCTTTATCATCGGCAAAAGCTGAAGGCTTATCGTATGTCAATGCAAACTGTGCATCATTCTGAATTGTCCAGCCGTTCATTGTTGCTCTCTTGAATGTTCTTGTGAGCATTGTTGCAGCTTGTTCACGGTTTAAGAGTGTGTTTGGTTCAAAGGTGGTTGCCGATACACCTGTTGTAATCCCAAGATTATATGCTTTTAACACTTCAATATCGGATGTATCCGTAAACGGATTTACAGTATTCGGAAGTGCTACTGTTCCCGAAAGTGCTTCATAAGCCTTTACGGAGATAGCTGCAAACTCTGCTCTTGTGATTGACTGTGTAAGGTCTGCATCTACTAAGCTTTCAGGAATAAGACCAAGTGCATCAGCCTTTGCAAGTTCAGCACTTGCCCAAGCACTTCCGCTTGCAGGCTTTAAGTTTTCGTTTTCAGAGTTTATCCAATAAACACCTACAACGCCTGTTTTCTTATCCTTTGCATAAATCGCAAAACCATCGCTGCCGTCCGTAATCATTGTCACGATACCATTAGCATCAACGGTTGCCGCCTCATTATATGAACTTGACCATTCATAATCGAGAGGATTCTGACTTACACCGTTATCAGCTGTAAGAGTGAGAATATCACCTGCTTTTGCATCTTCTTTACCGTCTTTTTCGGTAATGTAAACCATGTTATATTTTTCGGTTGTTGCCACAACAGATGCCATATCGTAATAAGCATCTACGTCACCGCCGACATACCATATAGCCCACAAAACAACTCTTGCAGTAACCGCACCGGCAGGAATGGTGGCTATGATAACCTGATTATGCCAGTCGGGGTTACGCTGTTCCTGTGAATAGGTCTTAATCTGATTTCCACTTGCATCTAAAAACTGCAATTCAACCTTTCCCATATCGTGCGGAGATTGATCGTAGTTACAAACCATTAAAGAAAATATAATACTTTCTCCTGCGTTTCTGCCACTAAGAGAAACATCCTGATAAATGTATGTATTTTCCTGATATGCCCCGGAAGGCCATGCAAAATACTGACCGTCACGAGGCTCATATCCGCTTTCATCTTCAACGGTGCTCCACTTTCCGTCAGGAGATATCCAGCCATTCATCCCATCTTCAAAGCTTGGATTGACAAGCAGGTTATCGCTTGTTTCTGCCGATGCAGTAAAGGCGAACACCGACAGGCACATCGTAAGTGCCAATATGACCGAAAGTAATTTCTTCATATCTCAAAACCTCCTTTAATATGATATCATCTGATAATCTTCGGGGATTTCAAAGAGCTTTGTGTCTGCACCTTTTTCAAGGGAGATAATTTCTACAACACTCTCTGTTCCCATTACATTTGCTTTCATGATTTTTAGGTCATTGCCGTCAAAGAGATACTGAACTGTTTCACCCTCAACGGTAAATTCCTCGTAATCGTAGGTTTTGCCGTTATATTCCGTTTCGCCCGATGCCGCTGCTGTTTCATAATTTGCGGCTTCGTCTGCGAACATATCCATTACGGCTCCGTTATCTACCACCTGCATTTTCATCACTGTTTTTGAACTGTGGTCGATGATGTACTGATAGCCGTCCTTCATTACCATAATGCTTTTTTGTCCGGCATATTCACTTTCGGAATAAATCATATCGCCCTTATATGCACTTTTCATTGTCATTTCCATTCCCTCGGCGGTGGTTTTCATTTCCATTGTATATTCGCCGCCGGAGAGGAATTTTTGAAAGTATGCAAGAGTTTTGGTGCTTGCGATCGGGGTTTCTTCCTGCTGCTGTTCCTCTTGGTTTTCAACCTGATTGTTCACTTCCTCGCCGCCTGTCGTATTTTCCGTATTTCCGCCACAGGCAGCAAGTGAGAAAACCATAATCAGCGAGAGCAGTATTGCAAGTATTTTCTTCATTCAGCATCATCCTCCTTATTTTCGGTATTTTCTTCTTTGGCTTCTTCATATGTAACCTTATATTCTGAAAGGTCAATGGTTACATCGTCCTCTGTAACCGTGCCGTATTCAAATTCTGTTACATAGCTTGAAATCTGTCTTACTTCCTTATCGTTAGTTTTTGTTACGGTTTCATTTTTCATAATAATGCCGGTTTCTTTATCAAGATAAGCTGTCTGAACAACTACACCTGAATTCTTCTCGAATACGTCGCATTTTCTGCCAAGGTATTCTGCCGAGCCGGTGATTTCTCTGTTCTTGTAGATATCCCGTTCAGCTCTGGCACCAAATATTCCGGCAACGCTTCCCACCTTTGGCAAAAACTCCTTCAGCTCGTGATAATCTGTTTTGGGAAGTCCGACAATCGCAGCCTTCTGATCATATATATGAAGAAGCTGTGTTAAAACAATACCCTCATCGGTTTCTTCATATATGGTAATCGGTTTTTCTTCCTCATCACCCTTTTTGCTGTAAAGTACTGCTTTGTCACCGAGAATTTTGAAAGTCATCAGCTCGTTGGTCTCGGGCTTTTCTTCAACATATAGAAGATAGAAACTAATTGAGGTATTGTCCTTTATCCACGCTGTAGGATCATATTCCTTCGGTTTGTTTTTATCCTCTTTTTTCTCTTCCGGCTTCTTTTCATCTTCACCGGACTTTTGTTCTATCTGCTGTTCTTCTTGATTTTGGTTTTCCTCATTGCCCGATGGTTTATCACCGCAGGCTGAGAGTGAGAAGATAAATATTAAAGAGAGCAGCAGAGCTAATATTTTCTTCATTTCTTTATTCCTCCTTTGCTCTTGTGAAAGCCACGCCGTCAAAGGTTAAGTTATCGCCGTCAAGGGAATATGTAATGGTTTCCGATTCCTTACCGCCAAGCCCTAAAAGTGCTTTTGCGGTAACTTCCATTTCCGTGTCGCTCTTGATTTTGTATTCCATCTTAACAAGAACATCAAGGGCTTTCATTGCGTCCTCGGCTGCCTTGTCATCGCCGTCGGCAAGGGCTGTGAACACATCCTCGGTAAGTCCGTAGCGAACAAGACCGTCCTTTGTGAACTCAATGCCGAGACCGTAATCCGTTTCGGTTTCTTCATCTACAACGTGCCATACACCTACAATGTTCTTTTCGTTCGGGTTGCCGCCACAGGCAGCAAGGGAGAATACAAGGGTTAATGCGAGTAGAATTGATAGTAATTTTTTCATTTGAAAACACCTCCGTAAAATTTTAATAGTTCCTTATAGG
>JAZNIJ010000052.1:0-5502 GCA_045577455.1 Eubacteriales bacterium | reverse complement strand
CGAATTTTCTCTTGCAAACTTTATAATTTCCCTGGGTGTATAAGTTTTATAGCTCATAATTACTTTTCCTCCTTGCCGCATTTTACTATATTAACAATATCGTTTCTTAACTCTTCAAATTCTCCTACAAGTACAAGCTTGTCATAATCAATTTTGTCCCCCAAAAGCATCTGCATAATAATGTAATCGCCATTTTCAGCACCGGGGATGATACCAGAGAGAGAAAAGTCACATTTTTTTGCAATCTCATAGGCGTAAGCACAGCTTTTGGAATTAAGGCAAAGAACAAGCTCAATCATTTCGCTCTTTTTCTTTATGGCATCCATAATGGCTTGTCTGAATTCCTCTTCAAGATCTTCTCCGGCCTTACGAACAATGATTTTCGACATTTTAAGGGCGGTGCTTGTTTCGGCAGA
The DNA here is from genome assembly GCA_045577455.1 of Eubacteriales bacterium. Classification (GTDB taxonomy): domain Bacteria; phylum Bacillota; class Clostridia; order Oscillospirales; family CAG-382; genus SIG653. The sequence goes on along the minus strand of JAZNIJ010000052.1, from coordinate 5,086 downwards.
CATTTCTGTAAAATCGTCTTTTTCACAACTTTGGCACAAATCATATTTCATACCAAGTCTTGAGTATATTTTTTGAGCAAAATCTTTGATTTCTTTAGGAACATAAATCTTACTATAAGCATCTTTATCAAGGATTTTTACGCTTACACTAAGTCCGAGTCTTTCGCCGTCTTTATTATATTCGCTTTCAATTTCAGGGTTTATGTAAGACATTAAAAGTGATGTTGCAGTATAACCCGCTCTTAAAAATGCCTTTTGTGACATTGGATGAAATGTAACCGGCTGACCCATAAGTGCGCGGAATCCGTGTTCTTTTCCCACTTTATCGCAATAGTCCATAAATTTAGCGAATAAGCCAAGACCCCTGAATTCCTTTTTAACAACTACAGTAGATACTTCAGGCATATTTTTATATAAATCAGAAAAAGCAAGCAAGAAATGTCCTGCCGTCTGTCCGTGGTCATTTACGGCTAAAAATGACATAATCTCTCCGCTTTTAATAAGTGCCATAAATGAATTTACATAATAGAGTCTTTCATAAGAGTATGAATAGCCATATTCAGCGTAAATACAGCGGATAGCTTCAATAACATCCGCCTCGGTTACAACGGGACGAATTGTTATGTTTGTATCCAGTATGGCAGTTTCCTCATATGGTTCAGGTTTTACAAAGTTAAGAGGATTAAGAATCTTTTTGCGTACAAAAACTCTTTGTCCCTCAGAGCCGAGTTTTTCCATTCCAATTTCATCAACATACAGACTTATCATATAATTACGCAAGTCTTTTTTGTTTTCTGCAATTCCGCTTTTATCAAAAGAAAAATCCTGCCATCCCGGTATTCCTTTATCTCTGACTGATATTTCAAAGAAATCACCAACAATATAAAGTTCAACAAATATCTCACCTTTAGAGCCGGGATAAGAATTTTCGATTCTTTGTTTTAATACTTCAAGGGCAACAAACCTGATTTGCTGGTACCTGCTTGCATCAATAGCTGTGTGTCGTTGAACCAATGAATCTATAAAACTCATTACAGGAAAAATAAAGCCTTTATCATTGGTTATCTCAAGTGATGCAAGTTTTCTCTTGTTCATAGCTTTCAACTCCTTTTAATAGAAATTCTGTTAAGGCCGAGAACGGGTCCGTACTCTATATCTTCATCCGTGATTTTAGCAAAATCAGCTTTTAACTTATCATGACTCAAATTGTCGCTTATGATAATTTTTTTATCGTATGCGTTAAACTCAACCTCAATATATTTTCCTTTTTTATCTACGATAACATCCTCAAGCTTTGTCAAATACTCTAAAGCCGTAATAAGCATTTTCTCATTATAAATTGCAATTTTGTCAGCAATAGTCTTAATCTCATTGCAAAAACTCTCATACTCATTTGTGTTGCACTTATAAACTAACGACTTACAGCTTTCTTCAACCCTTTTGTCAAGGAAGAATATATCGGCACTTACATTATTTTTAGAGAGTTTTTCCCGTTTTATTATGTTGATGACCATAAATACTATAAATGTAAGAATTTCTGCTACGGTATATGCTGCCCATATTCCGCCTAATCCGAAAAGCTCACCTAAAACAAAGACACATATCAAAAGTAAAACACAACATCTGAGACTTACCAGAACACTTGTTATCTGTCCAAATTCAATAGACTGAAGATAATTTCCGATTATTACATTTAGTGTCATAATAAACATACTTGTGGTGTAAATTCTTACTGCCAGAGCAGACTGCTGAATCAATCCGCTTTCACTTATACCGAACATATGTGGTACGATAGCAGGGAAGGCTTCAAGTATAGCCATTACACTTCCGCATATAATAACTGCTGAAAGCACAGAAAGTTTTACGCTGTCCTTTATTTTTTTATTGCTTTTTTCTCCAAAGTAAAGGCTAATCATCGGTTGTGTGGTCTGACTTAAACCTTCAAATACCGCAAGAGACACTGTACATAGATTAAACACGACCGTATAAATTACAATGCCTTCAGGTCCGCTGATCTGAACTACATAATGATTCATCACAATTATTGTCACGAACTGATACACGAATGAAAGTGCCGAACCAAAACCATTTTTTATAATACGGCAAACCGAAGAGTCAAAAGCAAAGCGGAATTTAAGTGTGTTCTTTTTTGACAGGAAGTGACTTCCTACAATTATTAGTCCCACACCTTGACCTATTACCGTAGAGATAGCTGCGCCGGCAACGCCCATATTCATAAATCCCACAAATACAAGATTTAATATAATATCTATCCCCATACCTGAAATCATTCCTACCATCGAAAGTGTAGGTCTGCCATCATTTCTTACAAAAAATGCACCTGCAATGTTTAAAATGAAAATGGGAGCACCTAATAAAATAATCTGCACATATGTTTTTACCTTATCAAAAACCAGTTCATTTCCTGCACCGAGCAGAAATGTTATCTGCCTTGAGAAAAATACACCTGCGAAAAACAGAATCATAGATAAGAAAACAAGACATATTGCTGAAACACTAAAAGCCTTATTTGCGCCCGCTTTATCGCCTTTCCCTGTATCAACACTTACAGCTATGCACCCTCCGATAGCAAACAAAGCGGCTATCATATTGATTATCATATAAATCGGCGTTGCATAAGTTACAACCGAAAGGGACAACTCATCAAGATACTGACCTATTATGACAGCATCTGCCATTGAGCCGATTGCTGTTGTAAGATTCATAAGAATTGTCGGCAGGAGAATAGACAGAAAAGTTTTAATTACAAGAGGACTTCGTTTAACGCTAAATGAATTTACCATTTTTATCCTCCCTAATTCTGAATTCTGTGGTCTATTACACTTCTTATCTTGCCGCCTCCGGAGCTTAGTTCAAAGCTGTCCTTATCTTGTTTTACAATGTTTACAATGCCTGTTTTATCTGTTAAGCACTCATTGATTTCAGGATAATTATTTTTAAGAATTTCAAGGGCATTAGATTCGGAATCAGCAAAATCAGGTTCAACGCAAATTGTCATTACACTTAATTTGTCATAGGATAAAATAACCTGCAACCATCCGTTATAATTCATTTTTTCCGCAAATACGGATTTGATGGTTTTATAATTTACATAATTAGTTGCAAATTTAAAAACATCACCAAATCTTCCAAGAAGTTCAAATCTTGGTGAAAGTCTTCCGCATTTACACGGTTCTTTTACAAACCTTCCAAGGTCACCTATTTCGTATCGCTTGATTGGTGTATTTTCCTGATTGATAGGTGTCCAAACAAGTCTGCCAACCTCACCGGCTGCTACCGGCTCATCTTTATCAAGCTTTAATATTTCAAGGTATTTGCTTGGAGCAACGTGATGAATACTTCCCTCGCAATACTCACAGGCATACCCCATAGAGCCGATTTCGTTGCAACCATATGTAATGGACGCAATTCTTTTTACATTAAATGTCTTTTTAATATATTCTGCCTGTGCAGGATCAAAATGCTCTCCGCCATAGAGTATAAGGTCAATACCACCGTAATTCTTAAGCGTTTCTTCCTGCTCGGAAAACAGTCTCAAAAGGTAGGTAGGCATTCCCATCAGAACATTTACTTTGCTCTCTACAATTTCGTTTGCCACACGTTCCATATCCATAACTGCCGTCATAGGAAGCTGGATTATTTCAGCACTTTTCAGAGCTTCATATATACTTATAAAGCCCCCATATAATTCGCCTGAGTAGAACAAATTCATACAAATATCCTTTTTAGGATTAACACCTGCTGCTATTATAAAGCGACCGGTTTCTTTATATGTAACTTCAGCATCAGCATATGTGTGAAGTGCATATTTTGCTTTTCCGCTGCTGCCACCGCTTTTTAAAACAAGATAGCCCTCATTTTCAATTTCTCTCTCGGCAGGGAATTCATCTTTTTTAAGCACGGGAGTACCATCATCAAAAGGTTTATGCATCTTGTCGCTCATCTCAACAAGGGACATAGTTCCTGCAGGTAATCCGTGATTTATAAAACTAACCCTTTTAAGATAGCGTGTCATAGCATAAACACCATCGTGAGGCTCTCCTGTATAGCCGCCCATCATAAGTCCAGGTTCTGTTATACGATTAACACCGCCGGCAAGCAAAAGGTTTGTAAGCGGAACAATTTCATCTGTACCGCACGCAAGACCAACACTCTGAAGATATGAACGGAACGGTCTGAGCACACCGACAAGCTCACATCTTTTAATTCCTTTAACAATAACCGTGCGATAAAGCGGCGATGCACAAAGTTCATTATCAAACTTTACAAAAATACGGCAACCGTTTCCGTTTAAGAGTTTTGCATCTCCCATAATTTCTTCAAGATAGCACATTTTAGTTTGTGCCGTTAGTTCAGCCTTTTCAGGTTCTGTCATAGGATGGAGAGGATATGTATCCGAAACTTTTTGAAGCTCTGTATAAAAATCTTCAGCAAACTCCAAAAGTTTTTCCTTTGAATCCGTTTCATAGTACACAATCTGAGGTGCACTGCACGCCTGCTGGTCATTTACACATACATCATGAGCAAGACCCACAAGTTTTTCTTTTGTGCATCCCTGTTCTGTAAAGTAAGCAAAGCTTATTCTGTTACCCCATTCAACAATGTTTACACCGCTTGGTGCAAGTTCTCTTACACCACTGACCGCACCGTCAGAACCCCACACTGCAACCGTGTTGCACAACCCGAAAAGTTCAGTTAAAAGTTCCTTATCTTTTGATGAAAGAGGAAATACATAAAAATACGGACATAGACTTTCATCTTCTTCGCAAAGTTTTTCAATCAGCTTCATTGCAACCTTGTGTGCCCCCGATGCCGTTTTAATAACATTTATGTTTCCTGTTAAAATTCCTTCCACAGAACTGAAAAAAGGAAGCATTGCATCATTTGAGCTTGTAACATGGCCCAAAACACCAACGGGCATCCATCCTTCAAATTGTTCTTCCCGGCTTATCTGACGGGAAATCTCAAAAGGAAGACCGCCAAGTTCTCTCTTTATCTTTTTGTAAAGCTCTTTCTCCGATAAAACAGCAAGAGAGTCTTTTTTTATCTGCAATGCCTCGTCTTT
>JAZNIJ010000051.1:0-43617 GCA_045577455.1 Eubacteriales bacterium | reverse complement strand
GTTTCTTCGGTGTTGCTCCCGGTACAAACGTAAAATCCAACCCCAACGCATTGGCATCCACAATGAAGGGTACAATCTTCACAAACGTTGCTCTTAACCTTGATGACAACACAGTTTGGTGGGAAGGTCTCGACAAGAATCCTCCTAAGAATGCTCTTAACTGGAAGGGCGAAAAATGGGATTGCGAATCCGGCGAAAAGGGTGCTCACCCCAACAGCCGTTTCACAGCTCCTGCAAAGAACTGTCCTTGCATAAGCAAAGAATTCAACAGTGCTACAGGTGTTCCCCTTTCCGCTATTATTTTCGGTGGCAGACGCGCAAAGACTGCTCCACTTGTATATCAATCTTTCAACTGGGTTCACGGTACATTCGTTGGCTCTATTATGGCTTCCGAAACAACAGCAGCAGCTTCAGGCGCAGTTGGTGTTGTTCGTAGAGATCCTATGGCTATGTGGCCATTCTGCGGTTACAACATGGGCGAATATTTCGGTCACTGGCTCGAAATGGGCAAAAAGACCGCCAACAAGCCGCTTATCTTTAATGTTAACTGGTTCAGACTTACCGACGAAGGCAAATTTATGTGGCCTGGATTTGGCGACAACTTCCGTGTTCTTGAATGGATTCTCAAGAGATGCGAAGGTTCTGTTGATGCTATTGAAACAGAAATCGGTTACATTCCTAAGCCGGAAGATATCAACCTCGACGGTCTTGATTACGAAATCGAACCAGGCAGAAAATTCGACATCGAAGAACTTAAGAAGATTCTTACCGTTGAAAAAGATTACTGGAAAGCAGACTTTGAAAATGTTAAGGAATTCTACGCTAAGTTTGGTGATTCCATTCCTGCAGAACTTTATGCAGAGCTTGATGCCGAAATCGCTCGTGTCCTAGCGGACGGCTAATGTCGTAGTTTCTTTACTTAATGGATAAACAATCGTGCTCGATGGGGTCCTGCGGACGGCTAATGTCGGTCCTGGCGGACGGGTCCTAGCGGACGGCTAATGTCGGTCCTGGCGGACGGGTCCTAGCGGACGGCTAATGTCGGTCCTGGCGGACGGCCAATTTCGTCGGTTCTTTATTCAATAGATTTACCGCCATGCTCGATGGGGTCCTGCGGACGGCTAATGTCGTAGTTTCTTTACTTAATGGATAAACAATCGTGCTCGATGGGTATTTTAGCATAATATAAAAACATAAGGTGTTACACTGTTTTAGTGTAGCACCTTTTTGTGTTTTTCACAGCTCTCTTTGCATAATATCCCCTCGTTCTCGCGTAGCACATTAAAGTTTTTGGGTTTGGGTGTTTTTTCAAAAATACACATAAGAACCCCCAATAAAAAGCTCATCCAATCCCACTTTGCATAATATCCACTCGTTCTCGCGTAGCGCATTAAAGTTTTTGGGTTTGGGTGTTTTTTCAAAAACACCCAACAAAAACACCCAATAAAAACACCCAATAAAAATACCAAATAAAAATACCAAAAAAATACATGTTATAAAATAGTTAAGGTTTGCATATGTATATACCAAAACGAAAAATACGCTTGGAGGAGCATATGGCAAACATGAGCATCGATAAAAACAGAAACAATACGAATAAGCAAAAGAACGATATCTATAAAGACATAGCAACAAGAACCAAAGGCGATATTTACATAGGAGTTGTTGGACCTGTGAGAACAGGAAAAAGCACATTTATCAAGAAGTTTATGGAAAAAATAGTGCTTCCCAATATAGAGGATAGCTTTGTTAAGGATAGAGCGAAAGACGAAATGCCACAATCTGCATCAGGTCGAACAGTAATGACAACTGAGCCGAAGTTCATACCTGATGAAGGTGTGGAATTGAGTATAGAGGATAATGTAAATTTCAGAATAAAGCTAGTTGATTGCGTTGGATACCTTGTTGACGGTGCGCTTGGGCATATTGAAGACGGTGAACCAAGAATGGTTATGACACCTTGGTCAAAAGAAAGAATGCCCTTTGAGCAGGCGGCAGAAATGGGAACAAAAAAGGTTATAGAGGAACATTCAACGATAGGCGTTTTAATAACAACAGATGGCAGTATATGCGACATCCCAAGAGAAAGCTATGTGGAAGCGGAAAGGAAAGCAGTTACACAGCTTAAAAGCATAAAAAAACCATTTGTAATTCTGCTTAATTCTAAAAATCCCACGTCAGATGAAGTCAATCTTCTTGCAGAAACACTTGAAAATGAATATGATGTTGCTGTTATTCCAACAGATTGTTTTAATTTAACAGAAAAGGATATTAAAGAGGTTTTATCAAAGATTTTAATGGAGTTTCCTGTTAAAGAAATCAATATCAGTATTCCATCTTGGGTCAGAAACCTTTCAAATGAGCATCCACTTAAAATGGAAATAATAAACGGTATAAAATCTGCAGGTGAAAACATAACAAAGGTTTCAGATATAACCAATGCTTTTTCAGAACTTTCAAGCAGTTCAGGAAATATCTCTGTTGTATCAGAACAAACAGTTTTGGGAAAAGGAAAAGGTTATCTTTCGGTTGTAGTTCCTGATAGGGTTTATTTTGATGTATTAACTCAGGAAAGCGGTTTTGAAGTAAAAGAGAAAGATGACCTGATGCAGCTTTTAACAACATTAGCAAAAGTTAAAAAAGAGCATGATAAAATAAGCGATGCTTTAAGGGATTTAGAGGAAACGGGATACGGAATTGTTATGCCAACAATAGACCAACTTTCATTGGAAGAACCTGAAATAGTTAAACAATCAGGCGGATATGGAGTTAAATTGAAAGCGTCTGCGCCTTCAATACATTTAATAAAGGCAAATATAGAAACAGAAGTAAGCCCAATGGTTGGAACAGAATTACAAAGCGAGGAGCTTGTTCAGTTTTTGTTGAAAGAATTTGAGGAAGACCCAAAGCGAATTTGGGAATCAAATATGTTTGGAAAAACTCTCCACGAGCTTGTAAGAGAAGGGCTCAACAACAAAATCGCCCATATGCCTGCCGATGCAAGAACAAAACTTTCAGATACTTTGCAGAAGGTTATAAACGAGGGTAGCGGTGGAATGATTTGCATTTTACTTTAAGAAATTCAATATATATTCTTGAAGCTTTCGTTTGTTGATTTATAATTAAATTAAACCTACGATAATTCAGATATAGTGCTGTGATTTAATTGTACCTAATAATAATTTAAACTGTTTTTTGAATTATTGATAAATACATATTTCAGAAAGGAGTTATGATGGCTTGTTCTTATAATATGCTCAAAGATAAAGAAGTTATATCGGTAACTGACGGTAGACGTCTTGGATACATTATAGATGTAGAAATCGACATATTCAGCGGAAAAATTGTTGCCATAGTGCTTCCACCACCGGGAAAGCTTTTCACCTTGTTTTCTGCCAAGGATAATTGCAAAATACCATGGGATTGTATTGAACGAATTGGCGGTGATATTATTCTCGTAAAAAGCATTGATGCTATTTGCGGAAGAAAAACAAATCCCCACGATAGATAGTTTTATATATAATGAGGCGATGCAACACAGAAAAGTTGCATCGCCCGTTTTATAATATACTACTCTGTGAGATTTTTTAAAGCAAAACCGCACGGACAAGCCGTGCGGTTAAATTGAATATTAAGAAATGAATTAGTCTTCTTTCTTTTCTTCTTTAGCTTCTTTTTTATCCTTCTTTTTTGCTGCCTTTTCGTCTTCTACAACAACTTTGTAGATAGAATCTGCATTTAAGAGCTTGATAACTGCCATTTCAGCACCGTCGCCACGACGAGGACCAAGCTTATAAACTGCGGTATAACCGCCGTTCACATCAGCATACAAAGGAGCAATCTCGGAAAAGAGTTTATAAACTACAGTTTCCTTTTTGAGGAATGCAAAAGCTTTTTTCTTGGCTGCCAAGTTGTTTGCCTTACCAATGGTAATCATTTTTTCAGCCAAAGCACTAATTTCTTTAGCGCGTGTATATGTTGTTTCTATCTGTCCGACTTCAAAAAGATATGTTACCATGCCTTTGAGCATAGCCAATCTATGGTCGGTTTTTCTGCCTAATTTTCTTGTACCCGGCATTTGAGTTGCCTCCTTCTATTATTCTTCTGTCTTCCTGAGTGACAATCCCATGGATTCGAGCTTGTTGATAACTTCTTCCAAGGATTTTTTACCCATGTTTCTTACTCTCATCATTTCCTCTTCGGTATAATTGATGAGGTCTTCAACTGTATTTATGCTTGCTCTCTTAAGACAGTTGAAAGAACGAACTGAAAGTTCAAGATCTTCAATTGCAAGCATAAGATCTCTTTCTCTCGTTGCTTCCTCGCCTTCAACAAGAACGTCCATATTCTTTGCTTCGTCAGACAAATCAACGAAGAGGCAAAGAAGGTCGTTAATAATTTTGGCAGCAAGGGAAACTGCTTCGTTTGCAGAAATAGTTCCGTTTGTTTCAACTTCGAGTGCGAGCTTGTCATAATCTGTAATATTACCTACTCTTGTGTTTTCTACAGAATATTTTGCACTGTAGACAGGAGTAAATATGGAATCAGTATAAATTGTACCGATGATAGGTTTTTGTGCCTTCTCCTTATTTTTAGCAGAAGAAACATATCCTCTACCATGTTCAAAAGTGAGATCCATTCTGAATCTTTCACCTTCTTCAACGGTTGCGATACAATGTTCAGGGTTACATACTTCTAAATCTGCGTCAGCAATAATGTCACCAGCTGTTACTATTTTAGGACCTATAACATCAATAGATACTGTTTTAGGTTCTTGACAGTGCAACTTTGCAACAATGCCTTTAACATTCAGAACGATTTCAGTAACATCCTCTCTGACACCTTCTACTGTAGAGATTTCATGAAGAACGCCATCTATCTGTATATTGGTAACTGCAACACCGGGAAGAGAGCTTAACAAAACTCTTCTAAGAGAATTGCCTAAGGTTGTTCCATAACCTCTTTCAAGGGGTTCAACAACAAACTTTCCTTTTCTTCCGTCTTCGCTCATTTCCTCAACAACGATATTAGGTCTTTTTATCTCAAGCATTTGTTACCTCCTAATTTGCGTTTTTCCGCATTATAAACTATGCCGTTGCAGCGTTCACGCCACGAGGGCATTACTTGGAGTACAACTCAACAATAAGATGTTCTTCAAAGGGAAATTCAACATCTGCTCTTGTGGGAATTGCCACAACTGTTGCAGAAGCTGTGTCTTTGCTTACATCCAACCAAGCGGGTACTGACCTGTCGGAGATATTCTCGACAAGCATTTTAATTTTTTCAGAATCACGGCTCTTTTCTCTGATAGAGATAACATCGTTAACCTTCACTAAGTAGGAAGGAATGTTAACTTTCTTGCCGTTTACTGTGAAATGACTGTGGTGAACCAACTGTCTTGCTTCTGCACGGCTGGAAGCCATACCTGCACGGTAAACCACATTGTCCAAACGTCTTTCGATCATGATAAGAAGATTTTCACCTGTTTGGCCTTCTTTCTTATCAGCTTTTACGAAATAGTTCTTAAACTGCTTTTCGAGGATACCATAATACCTCTTTGCCTTCTGCTTCTCTCTGAGCTGCAAGCCGTATTCTTTTACTCTCTTACGGGAGTTAGCTGCGCCATGTTGTCCGGGAGCAGATTCTCTATGTGAAAGTGGGCACTTGCTGGATACACACTTGTCGCCTTTAAGGAAAAGCTTTGTTCCTTCTCTGCGGCAAAGTCTGCAAACGGGTCCTGTATATCTTGCCATACGTCTGATTACCTCCGTTAATTAATTAAACACGTCTTCTTTTAGGCGGTCTGCATCCATTGTGAGGAATGGGTGTTACATCTTTGATAAGTCTTACATCAAGACCTGCAACCTGAAGGGCACGAATAGCAGCTTCTCTGCCTTGTCCGGGTCCTTTTACATAAACCTCAACTGTCTTAAGACCGTGTTCCATTGCTGCTTTTGCAGCTGTTTCGGAAGCCATCTGTGCCGCAAAAGGAGTTGATTTTCTTGAACCTCTGTAGCCGAGTTCGCCTGCAGATGCCCATGAAATTGCATTACCTTTAAGGTCGGTAATTGTTACTATTGTATTGTTGAAGCTTGAGCTGATATGAGCTGCGCCAGCTTCAATATTTTTGCGTTCACGACGCTTTTTGATTGACGTCTTTTTTTGAGCTTTCGCCATTATTTACTCCTCCGCTTACTTCTTCTTGTTAGCTATTGTCTTAACAGGGCCTTTTCTTGTACGAGCGTTTGTCTTTGTTCTCTGTCCTCTTACAGGAAGTCCCTTTCTGTGTCTGATGCCTCTGTAGCAATCGATTTCAATCATTCTCTTAATGTTGAGCGCAACTTCTCTTCTGAGGTCACCCTCTACAACATAATCGTTTTCGATAACTTCTCTGAGTTTTGCTACATCGTCTTCAGATAAATCTTTTACTCTGATGTCGGGGTTAATACCCGTTTTTGCTAAGATCTCGTTGGAACGGCTTCTGCCGATACCGTAGATGTAGGTCAGACCGATTTCTACGCGTTTTGCATTAGGAAGGTCAACACCGGAAATACGTGCCATAGATTTTTACACCTCTTTCTTATCCCTGCTTTTGCTTATGCTTAGGGTTCTCGCAAATAACCATCACTTTGCCTTTTCTCTTGATGACTTTGCACTTTTCGCAAATCTTTTTTACAGAAGGTCTTACTTTCATTTAATTACACCATAAACCTTTCCGACTCACTGATTTTTTTCTTCAGCGGCGACCCTGTGTGAGCCATTCGGACACGCCACCGTACCTATTTTATAATTATTTCATTCTAAATGTGATTCTGCCCTGTGTTAAGTCATAAACAGAAACCTCAACGGTAACTCTGTCCCCCGGCAATATTCTGATATAATGCATACGCATTTTACCTGAAATATGCGCGGTAACAATATGTCCGTTCGTGAGCTTTACCTTAAACACAGTGTTGGGTAACACTTCCGTTACCACACCCTCACATTCAATTACATCGTCTTTAGCCAGAACTATTCCTCCTCTCGGCAATTAGACTCCTCAACAGCCCTCAAGCTATCGGGAAATTCTTCCGTGAACTGTTTCACAGCACGTCTCAGCCGCCCGTCTGTTACAGGGGCATCTTCGGATATATACTTACTTAGTTTATTATCGAAAAAACACAATATATGTTTTTTTCGTTTTATTTTTGGTTTTGAAACCTTTCGTTGTTTTCCGTTTATCAAGTGAACAAAATCACCGTCGTCTTCAGAAACAACATAAATTGTTCCTTTGTCTCTGCCCTTTAACGACAGAGCAAAGCAACCGGAGTAAGTTATCTTCATAATCACCTTGGGTCCGTTAATATCATAGGACCGCTTTCGAGTATTGCTATGGTATTTTCGTAATGTGCGGTCAATGTTCCGTCACATGTTACAACAGTCCAATCATCAGCCAAAACTTTCACATGACGCGAACCCTGTGTTACCATTGGCTCTACACATATCGTCATTCCCTTTTCAAGTCTTGGTCCTCTCATTTTTGAGACATAATTGGGAACTTCTGGGGATTCATGAAGAGCTCTGCCAATTCCGTGTCCCACATATTCACGCACAACACCGAACCCAAAACTCTCAACATATGTCTGAACAGCAGCCGAAACATCTGAGATTCGGTTACCAATAACAGCCATTTTCATACCCTCAAAAAAGCTCTGTTCTGTTACATCAATAAGTTTTTGCGCTTCGGGGCTTATGGAGCCCACGCCGTATGTTCCGGCACAGTCCCCATGAAACCCTTTATAATTCGCACCAACATCAATTTTAACAACATCTCCTTCTTTCAGCACGCGACCAGATGGGATTCCGTGAATCAACTCATCATTAACGCTTATGCACGCGGAAGCAGGAAAACCTGCATATCCTAAGAAAGAAGGGATTGCTCCATGTGATTGGATTACACGCTTTACAGTTGAATCTATGGAGTGGGTTGTAACCCCCGGCTTGATACATTCAGCCGCCGCCTCACGAGCGAGCGCGGCAATTCTTCCCGCTTTTCTCATCAACTCAAGCTCGTCGTCAGACTTTATATATATCATACCGTTTTGTTTTCACAAAGTTGTGAAAACCTCTCCTTTCAGCCGTTAGCTTGCTATACATTATTCAGAAGCCACACAAAGAACATCGAATGTTCTTCTTGATACTTCTTCAACCTTACCTTCACCATCTATAACAGCGAGAAGACCTTTTTCAGCGTAATATGCTTTAAGAGGTTCTGTCTCGTTATGGTAGGTTATGAGTCTGCTTTCAACCACTTCTTTGCTATCATCTTTTCTGATGATAAGCTCTGCGCCACAGCTGTCGCACTTACCGTCTACTGCAGGAGGTGCAAACTTTGTGTGGTATGATGCACTGCAAACAGAGCAAAGTCGTCTGCCGCTCATGCGCTCTACTATGGCTGAATCAGAAACTTCAAACGAAATTACCTTTGTTATATCGACTCCCATCTCTGCGAGAGCCACTGCCTGGGGAATAGTCCTTGGAAAACCGTCAAGAATGAATCCATTTTTGCAATCATCGTTTGCAAGACGTTCTTTAACGATTCCATTTACAACATCATCGGGAACGAGTGAACCTGATTCTGTAAACTTCTGAGCAGCAATACCCATTGGGGTTGATGCCTTAATAGCTGCACGAATCATTTCACCTGTTGAAATCGCAGGTATTCCCAATTCTTTACTGATTATCTTTGCTTGTGTTCCCTTACCCGCACCGGGAGGGCCAAACATAATTAGGTTATACATAACTCTTTCCTCTTAGTTTAAAAACCCTTTGTAATTACGCATTGTGATCTGTCCTTCGATTTCGCGGAATGTTTCAAGAATAACACCAACAACAATCAAAAGTGAAGAACCACCGAATGCCAAAGCGCCCATTCCGGAATTAGGTGCAATCCAGTTAATTGCCTGTGGGAACACAGCAATAATTCCAAGGAATAAAGCACCGATGAGAGTGATCTTATTAAGAACTCTCTTAATGTAATCGGAAGTTGGTTTACCCGGGCGAATACCTGTTATTGTACCACCATTCTTTTTAAGATTATTGGAAACTTCAACAGGGTCAAAGGAAATTGTAATGTAGAAATATGAAAATGCTATAATAAGCACAAAGTTAAGCGCAACACCGATATAGGATGTCATTGAGAAATACTGGAAGAAACCGCTATCTGTTTTCCATCCAAATATCAACGCCAATGTTGAAGGAAGTGCAACGATTGACTGAGCGAAGATTATAGGCATAACACCACTCATGTTGAGCTTCATAGGAAGGAATGTATTCTGTCCGCCATACATTTTTCTTCCCATCTGACGCTTTGCATACTGAATTGGAATGCGTCTTTCGGAATTTGTTACCCAAACTACAAATCCGATAATTGCAACCATAATTACAGCCATAATGATAACGGATGGAACGTAGCCGAGTATAAACAAGTTAGCTGCTGTATTGATCATTGCTGTCATGCTGGAAATGATATTAACCAAAAGAATCATGGAGATACCGTTTCCAACACCGTTATCGTTAATCTTTTCACCGAGCCACATAATAAGAGAAGCACCTGCACAGTAAGACATAACAATAACAAGACCGGGGAAGAATCCCTTTGCTTCGTCAATAAGAGCATTGTTTGCTTTCAAAGCACTGTAATAACCATAAGCAGTTACAAGCGCAAGGAGAACAGTTACATATCGAGTAATCTGTGTTATTTTTTTCTGTCCTTCAGGGCCTTCCTTGCTCATACGTTCAAGAGCAGGGATGGCTACGGACAAGAGCTGCATAACAATTGAAGCTGTGATATATGGGGAGATAGAAAGTGCAAATAATGTTGCCTGAGAGAAAGACTGACCATTGATTACGCTAAAATAACCAAGGAGACTGCCTTCGTTTCCCTTGAACATTTCCGTTACCGCTGCACTGTCAACAAATGGAACAGGGATAGCACATCCTAAGCGGTAAAGAATTAAAATGATTGCTGTGAAGATGAGTTTTTTTCTTATCTCATCAATTCTCCAAGCATTCTTTAATGTTTGCAGCATATTATACCTCCTCTGCCTTTCCTCCGGCGGCTTCAATTTTTTCTTTAGCAGATGCAGAGAATAATTTAGCTTTTACTGTGAGAGACTTTGTAAGTTCGCCTGTACCGAGAACCTTAAGTCCGTCAAGTTCTTTACGAATTATTCTGTTTTCAACAAGCATTTCCAAAGTAACTTCGGTGCCATTTTCGAAAACATCCAAATCACCAACATTAATAATTGCATAATGTTTTGCAAAATGGTTTGTGAATCCTCTTTTTGGGAGTCTTCTGTATATTGGAAGCTGACCGCCTTCAAAACCAGGTCTTACGCCACCGCCTGAACGGGCATTCTGACCTTTATGACCCTTACCGGCTGTCTTTCCGTTACCACTACCGATACCTCTACCTTTTCTGTACTTAGGTTTTGAAGAACCGGTGGCAGGTGAAAGCTCAAAAAGCTTCATAATTGGTTTCCTCCTTAATAAAAGTTTGTTTTAAACTTCTTCAACGCTAACAAGGTGAGAAATAACGTTGATCTTGCCTTTAACAGAATCGTCAAGAGCAATTACCTTAGAATCGCCAATCTTACGAAGTCCCAAAGAACGAGCTGTAAGAATTTGCTTTTCCAAACGGCCAATCAAACTCTTTTTAAGGGTTATCTTTACGTTTGCCATTATATCCCACTCCTTATTTCAAAATCTCTTCAACAGTCTTTCCACGAATCGCTGCAACCTCTTCAGCTGTACGGAGCTCTTTCAATGCTTCGAAAGTAGCTTTAACAACATTTGTGGGGTTGTTTGAACGGAGAGACTTACCACGGATATCACGAATTCCCGCAACTTCGAGAACAGCTCTCATTGTGCCGCCTGCGATGATACCGGTACCGGGTGCAGCGGGCTTAAGAAGAACTCTGCCTGCTCCGAATTCACCGATAATTTCGTGAGGAATCGTTGTACCTTTAAGGGATACCTTAACGATATTCTTTCTTGCTTCATCAAATGCTTTTCTTATAGCATCGGGAACTTCAGCAGCTTTGCCGAGTCCGTAGCCAACATGACCGTTTCCGTCACCAACTACTACCAATGCAGAAAATCTTCTGATTCTACCGCCCTTAACCGTTTTTGAAACGCCCTTTGTGTGAATAAGCGTTTCTTTGAGTTCGAGAACGCTATAGTCTATTTTGGTTTTTGTGTTAATAGCCATTAGTTACATTCCCCTTTCTCAAAACTTCAGTCCGGCTTCACGTGCTGCTTCTGCCAATGCCTGAACACGTCCGTGATAGAGGTATCCGCCTCTGTCAAATACAACTTCTGTGATACCCTTCTGAAGGGCTCTTTCAGCTGCAACTTTACCGATTATAGCTGCTGTTTCTTTGTTACCGGGAAGAGCTTTGTATTCTTTTTCGGTGCTGCCTGCGGAAACCAATGTTACGCCAGCTTCATCATCAATGATCTGAACATATATATTGTTCTGTGAACGGTATACATCAAATCTTGGTCTTTGTGCTGTACCGAAAATTTTGCTTCTGACTCTCTTGTGTCTACGGAGTCTCTGTTTATTACTGTCAGAACGACTAACCATTTATCCTGTCCTCCTATATTA
This sequence comes from Eubacteriales bacterium, assembly GCA_045577455.1. Taxonomy (GTDB): domain Bacteria; phylum Bacillota; class Clostridia; order Oscillospirales; family CAG-382; genus SIG653. The sequence goes on along the minus strand of JAZNIJ010000051.1, from coordinate 31,967 downwards.
CTTGGACTTACCGGACTTGCCGGCCTTACGTCTGATTTTTTCATCAACGTACTTAACGCCCTTACCAAGGTATGGTTCCGGAGGTCTGTAACCTCTGATTTCGGAAGCAACCTGGCCAACCTGCTGTTTGTCTGCGCCTTTGATTATTACCTTCAATGGAGAAGGAACTTCAAATGTGATTCCGTCGGGAGTATCAACATTTATAGCGTGTGAATAACCAAGGTTGAGAACGAGCTGTTTTCCCTGAAGAGCTGCTTTGTAACCAACACCGTTGATCTCAAGCTCTTTGGAGAATCCCTTTGTAACGCCTTCTACCATGTTAGCGATAAGGGTTCTTGTAAGTCCGTGAAGGGATCTGTGTTCTTTATTATCGGTGGGACGAGTAACGGTTATTGTTGCTCCATCCTTGGAAATCTGCATATCCTTGTGGAATGTGCGTGTAAGTGTTCCGTTGGGACCTTTTACTGTAACTACGTTTCCTTCACCAATTGTAACATCAACTCCGGATGTCAATGCTATCGGCATTTTTCCTATTCTCGACATCTCTTTCTCCTTCCTACCAAACAAAAGCAAGCACTTCGCCGCCAATACCGGCTTTGCGAGCTTCTCTGTCGGTCATAACGCCCTTAGAAGTTGATATTATGGCAATGCCCAATCCGTTTCTTACCTTAGGAAGATCTGCGCTGGAAGCGTAGATTCTAAGACCGGGTTTAGACACTCTGGTAAGACCTGAAATAATTCTGGACTTGCCTTCGCCGTATTTAAGAGCTATTTTTATATTTCCCTGTTTTCCGTCTTCTTCTACTTCATAAGACTTAATGTAGCCTTCATCAAGCAGGATCTGAGCAATTGCTTTCTTAAGATTGGAAGCAGGTACAACAACGCTTGCATGTTTTTCAGAATTAGCGTTGCGGATTCTTGTAAGCATATCTGCTACAACGTCTGTTACTTGCATTTATAATCTCCTCCTGTCTGATATTACCAGCTTGCCTTTTTAACGCCGGGTATCTGTCCACTATAAGCTAAGTTTCTGAAGCAGATACGGCAAATTCCGAACTTGCGGAGGTAAGCATGAGGTCTGCCACAAATCTTACATCTGTTATATTCTCTTGTTGAGAATTTCTGAGGTCTTTGCTGTTTGATTTTCATTGATGTTTTTGCCATGTGGTGCCTCCTTACTTCGCAAACGGCGCGCCCATAAGCTTAAGAAGCTCTCTTGCTTCTTCGTCTGTGTTCGCCGTGGTTACAAATACGATATCCATACCTCTGATCTTGTCTACTTTATCGTATTCAATTTCAGGGAAGATAAGCTGTTCTTTAATACCCAAGGAATAGTTTCCTCTGCCATCGAATGCATTGGGGTTAATTCCTTTGAAGTCTCTAACTCTGGGAAGTGAAAGAGAGAAAAGTTTATCAACAAATTCATACATTCTTTCGCCTCTGAGAGTTACTTTTGCACCGATTTTGGAACCTGCTCTCAACTTAAAGTTGGAAACAGATTTCTTTGCAACGGTTGCAACTGCTTTCTGACCGGTGATGATGCCCAAATCACTGATTGCGCTTTCCAAAGCTTTTGGGTTATCCTTAGCTTCGCCAACACCAATGTTCAAAACTACTTTATCAAGCTTGGGAATCTGCATTGGGCTTGAGTAGTTGAACTTCTTCATAAGAGCATCTCTAACTTCGTTCTTATAATATTCGTTCAATCTTGACATTTCTTAAACCTCCTAATTAAAGGCTTTCGCCGCATTTTGCGCAGAAACGACCTTTTGCTCCCGCTGCATCAACATGACGAACTCTAACGCCTTTATCACATTTGGGGCAGTAAAGCATAACTTTGGATGCATAGATTGCTCCTTCTGCTTTAACGATGCCGCCTGCCTCACCCTGTCTGCGAGGTTTAACGTGCTTTGTTACGATGTGAACGCCCTCAACGATAACTTTGCCTTCTTTTTTGGATACTTCAAGTACCTTTCCGATGGCAGGTTTGTCACCGTTTGCGTATTTACCGGAAATAACTATTACCTGGTCTCCGGTTTTAACATGCATTTTAGCAGGTTTAGCTGCTTTTTTATTTTTTCCGAACATCTTTCACGCCTCCCCAATCAAACAACTTCGGGAGCCAAAGAGAGAATTTTCATATAATCTCTGTCACGTAACTCCCTTGCCACAGGCCCAAATATACGGGTTCCTCTGGGGTTCTTATCTTCTTTAATGAGAACGGCTGCGTTTTCGTCAAACTTAACATAAGAGCCGTCGTCGCGTCTGATGCTCTTTACTGTTCTGACTATAACAGCTTTAACTACTTCGCCTTTTTTTACGTCGCCGCCGGGTGCTGCTTTCTTTACAGTTGCAACTATAACATCACCAACGCCGGCATATCTTCTGCCTGTGCCGCCGAGTACGCGGATGCACATCAGCTCTTTTGCGCCGGTGTTATCGGCAACCTTCATAAAGGATTGTTGCTGTATCATGAATGTACCTCCTTAATTACTTGCGGCTTATTTAGCCTTTTCAATAATCTGTACAAGACGCCATCTCTTATCCTTTGAAAGGGGTCTTGTTTCCATAATTTCCACTTTGTCGCCTATTCCACACTCGTTCTTTTCATCGTGTGCTTTATATTTAACAGTGCGTTTGATAAACTTGTTGTAAAGGCCGTGCTTAACATAGTCGGTCATAGCTACAACAATTGTTTTATCCATTTTATTGCTTACTACAGTACCTACTCTTGTTTTTCTGAGAGCTCTTTCCATTCTCCGTTACTCCTTTCGTAAGTTACTCAGCACCGTTAAGTTCTTTTTCACGGAGAACCGTGAGAATACGGGCTATAGTTTTCTTTGTCTCCATCAACTTCATAGGATTATCCAACTGGTTAATGGAATGTTGGAAACGAAGGTTGAAGAGTGCTTTCTTCTGCTCCATCAACTCTTTTTCAAGCTGAGTTGAAGACATTTCTCTGATTTCAGATATATTCATTGATTACTGCCTCCTAATTACTCAGCGCCTTTAACCATAAACTTACATTTGATTGGAAGCTTATGAGATGCAAGACGCATTGCTTCTCTTGCCTGTTCTTCGGAAATGCCTTCCATTTCGAAAAGAACTCTGCCGGGTTTAACAACTGCTACCCAATACTCAGGACTACCTTTACCGGAACCCATACGAGTTTCAGCAGGTTTTTCTGTTATTGGCTTGTCGGGGAAAATTTTGATCCAAACTTTTCCGCCTCTTTTTACATATCTTGTCATAGCAACACGGGCTGCCTCGATCTGATTACTTGTGATCCATGCAGGTTCCATTGCAACAAGACCAAATTCGCCGTTGCTGACTTTGTTACCTCTAAGGGCTTTACCAGTGAGACGGCCTCTTTGTACACGTCTGTATTTAACTCTCTTAGGCATTAACATGATTATTTACCTCCTTCTGTGTTAGAGGTGCGTTTTACTTCGGGGAGAACCTCACCTTTGTAAATCCATACTTTGATACCGATCTTACCGTATGTGGTGTTTGCTTCTGCAAAACCGTAGTCGATGTCGGCTCTGAGAGTCTGAAGGGGAATTGTTCCTTCATGATATTGTTCGCTTCTTGCGATTTCTGCACCGCCCAAACGGCCGGAACATTTGATTTTGATACCTTTAGCGCCTGCCTTCATTGTTCTGCCGATTGCCTGTTTCATAGCACGACGGAAGGAAATACGCTTTTCAAGCTGTGTTGCGATATTTTCTGCAACGAGCTGTGAGTTCATATCTACTGCTTTAACTTCAGCAACATTTACTTTTGTTGGGATGCCTGTTTTTGCTTCGATAGCTGCCTTGAGCTTTTCGATTTCAGCACCCTTAGCACCGATAACGATACCGGGCTTTGCACAATAGATAACAACCTTGATTTTGCTGTTGTCGCGTTCGATTTCAATTTTGGGAACGCCTGCTGCCTTAACTCTATCTTTGATGAACTTTCTGAGATGATAGTCTGCAACGAGTGTATCGCCAAACTTTTTATCATCAACAAACCAGCGGGAATCCCAATCTTTGATAACGCCTACTCTGAGGCCATGAGGATTAACCTTCTGTCCCATTCTTGATTGCCTCCTTTTCTGCCTTTTCTTTAAGCACAATCGTAATGTGAGAAGTGCGCTTAATGATTCTGTAAGCTCTGCCCTGTGCTCTTGGCATAATTCTCTTCATACCCTTGAGCATACCGGGTGATACAAAACATTCTGCAACGTAGAGCTTATCTACGTCCATGTTATGATTCTGTCCTGCGTTAGCTACAGCAGATTTAAGAAGTTTGCCTACGCATTCGCAAGCGATTTTATTTGTGTTCTTAAGGATTGCAGCAGCAAGTGCGGCATCCTTGCCTCTTATCAGATCAAGAACGATTTGAACTTTTCTGGGTGAGATACGTACTTGTCTGAGATAAGCTTTTGCAACTTTTGTGTTTTCCAACGTCATTGCCTCCCTTACTTACCATTGTTAGACGTCTTGGAGCCCGCATGACCCTTGAAGGTTCTTGTCAAGGCAAACTCGCCCAATTTATGTCCAACCATATCTTCTACGATATAAACCGGAATGTGTTTCTTTCCGTTATAAACAGCTATTGTATGACCGATAAATTCGGGGAATATAGTTGATGAACGTGACCAGGTCTGAAGAACTTTCTTCTCGCCGGAATTGTTCATAGCAACAATGCGGTCAAACAGCTTTTTTTCCACAAAAGGACCTTTTTTTGCGCTTCTGCTCATTTCTGTTTCCTCCTATATCCCTTACTTATCGTTTCTGCGCTTTACGATCATATTGTTTGTTCTTGCCTTCTTACGTCTGGTCTTGTAACCGAGAGTTGGTTTACCCCAAGGAGTTACAGGAGTTGGACGACCGATAGGTGAACGGCCTTCACCACCACCGTGAGGGTGATCGCAGGGGTTCATAACTGAACCACGTACTGTAGGACGAATGCCTAAGTGACGAGTTTTACCGGCTTTACCGAGCTTAACATTTTCGTGCTCAAGGTTACCAACGGTACCGATTGTTGCAACGCAGTTAAGACGAACATATCTTACTTCGCCGGAAGGAAGTCTTATCTGTGCCTTGCCGTTTTCTTTTGCCATAAGCTGAGCTGCAGCACCTGCGGAACGAACAAGCTGTCCGCCCTTGCCGGGGTAAAGCTCGATGTTATGGATTACCGTACCAACAGGGATTGAAGAAATGGGAAGAACGTTACCGGGTTTGATATCAGATTCAGCACCGGAATAAAGAACGTCGCCAACTGTTACGCCCTGAGGAGCGATAATGTAGCTCTTCTTACCTGCTTCGTTAGCAACCAAAGCAATGTAAGCTGAACGGTTAGGATCGTACTCGATAGCAGAAACTGTTACAGGAGAAGCATCTTTTCTCTTGAAATCTATGATTCTGTATTTACGTTTGTTACCGCCGCCGTGATGACGAACTGTAATTCTACCGGTGTTGTTACGGCCGGCATGCTTCTTTAAAACTGTAAGAAGACTTTTCTCAGGAGACTTTTTGGTGATTTCTTCAAAGGAAGGAACCGACATATGTCTTCTGGAGGGGGTAGTTGGTTTATATGCTTTATTTGCCATATTCGTGCTCCTTTCTATTACATCAAGCTATCGAAGAACTCGATTGTCTTGGAAGAATCAGTAAGCTTAACTATTGCCTTTTTCCATTCGCTTGTGTATCCGTAATTCATGCCTAATCTCTTGGGCTTCTTCTTCATTGATATGGTAGTAACCTTTTCAACTTCAACGCCGAAAATTTCCTCTACTGCCTTTTTGATTTCGATTTTATTGGCGTTCTTTGCAACCTTGAAGGTGTACTTCTTTTGCTGCATATTATCCATAGAAGCTTCGGTAACTACAGGTTTAATAATTATATCGTATGCAGTTTTCATTTACCATAAACCTCCTCGATTGCTGCTACAGCATCCTTGGAAATAACGAGTTTGTCGTATTTGAGGATGTCGTAAACATTAAGTGCATTGGAGGGTGCTGTTGCAACGCCTTCAATGTTACCTGCAGAGCGATAAACCTTTTCGTCTGCGGTTTTTGTTACGATGAGAGCTTTTCCTTCTGCGCCAACTGCTTTGAGGAACTCTGCAATCGTCTTTGTTTTATATTCGTTAACTGCAATGCTGTCAACGAGAATCAATTCGTTTTCCTTAACCTTTGCGGATAAAGCACTGAACATAGCAACTCTCTTGAGTTTCTTGTTGAGAGTGATCTTATAGCTTCTTGGCTTAGGACCGAGAGCTACGCCGCCCTTGAACCACTGTGGTGCTCTTGTTGAGCCCTGTCTTGCACGGCCTGTTCCTTTTTGTCTCCAGGGTTTTCTTCCGCCGCCTCTTACCTCTGTTCTGGTGAGAGTTGACTGTGTTCCCTGTCTTTTATTAAGAAGTAATGCTCTTACTACTGCGTGTACGGCAGGAACATTGATTTCTGCGCCGAACACTTTATCGCTAAGGTCATAAGTGCCGCAGGCATTGCCCTGCATATCTACTACATTTACTACTGGCATGTCTTATTCTCCTTTCGCCTATTTAACAGTGTTACGGATGAACACTATTCCGCCACGTGCGCCGGGGATTGCACCCTTAATCGCCAAAAGGTTGTTAGCGGCATCTATCTTGACTATTTCCAAATTCAAGGTAGTAACCTTTTCGTTACCGTACTGTCCTGCCATCTTCTTATTCTTCATAACTCTACCGGGGTCACTGATAGCGCCCATAGAGCCAACCTGTCTGTGAACAGGGCCTGTACCGTGGGTCATACGAAGTCTGTGTCCGCCCCATCTCTTGATAAAACCGGAGAAACCGTGACCTTTAGAGACACCTGTTACGTCGACCTTTTCGCCTTCTGCGAATGTATCGGCTGTTACGATCTGACCAAGGTTCATGTCTTCTGCGTTATCCAAGCGGAATTCTTTGAGGTATTTTTTGTAAGAAACCTTGTTCTTATCAAAATGTCCCTTCATAGGTTTGGAAAGCTTCTTTTCTGCTATATCTTGGAAACCAAGCTGTACAGCACTGTAGCCATCCTTTTCAAGTGTTTTGACCTGGGTTACTGTGCAAGGTCCTGCACTGACAACTGTAACGGGTGTTACCTTGCCTTTGGAATCAAAAATCTGCGTCATGCCGATTTTCTTACCGATGATTGCTTTTTTCATTAACTATTTCCTCCTTACGGTCATTGGTTGAGTTTTCCCAACTTAACCTGTTATAATGAAAAGCTTATAACTTTATTTCGATATCAACGCCTGCGGGAAGCTCGATGGTCGTGAGCGCATTCACAGCTGCCGGTGAAGGGTTGATAATGTCGATAAGACGCTTGTGCGTGCGAAGTTCAAACTGTTCTCTGCTATCCTTATACTTGTGAACTGCACGAAGAATTGTGATGATTTCCTTATCTGTTGGAAGGGGAATAGGACCGGAAACGGTTGCACCGTTTCTTCTTGCTGTTTCTACGATCTTTTCTGCACTCTTATCGATGAGAGTGTGATCGTAAGACTTAAGTCTGATTCTGATGTTCTTTTTTGCCATGTTTGATGTTGCCTCAACTTTCTTTATTTTTATTTTTGCTTATGGCTGGGTTAGATACTATTTCGGGCGTTTTGATTACCTGCTTTAAAAACACGGTTTTTGACCGATTTTTAAGCCCTTCACCGAAATGCATGACCCGGCGCCCGATTCTGACCCCGTACGTACCAAGCCGGCATAAGCGTTGGTTTTCGGGGGCTGACGGACATACTCCACGGAAATTACCTGCTAAAAGCAGCAACCTCCCGCTTCACCGCACATCAAGCTTTGCTATTTTACCATATGTTTCCCCTGTTGTCAATATATTTTCTCCTTTTATTTCATTTTGAATTGTAAATTATTTGTGACTCAAAAGTGACATAAAAACCCTCTTTTTTCTCATCAATTTCCGTATATTTTCGTATGCCATTGACAAAAATATTTTTCCATGCTATAATTCAAAAAAGCTCAGACGAGTTATTTAAATTTATTTTCGTTTTATATTTGTATATATAATATATATTAAAATGAAGCAAACCTTCAAAAAAGGAGTTACGATGAAAACAAGTCACAAAGTTTACAGCATTGCTTTTCCTATAATTGTTATTTCTTTGGCATTTTACATTTTTCTTCCTCCCATAAGTATATTCAGCACAACCTTTTGGAAATTTCTTATTTTCTGTTTTATTGCCGTTGCTACGCCACAATATTTGTTCAACAATCCCATTAAGATTATAAATAATAAAGGTACGGTCAAGGGCAAAAAGCAATTAATAAAAGATTTCTTAAAAAACAAAAGAGTTATATTTTTGATACTGATTTTAATTCCCGCTCTTGTTTTGGCTATAGGGTCTATTTTTTCATCCGAATTTTTCCATGCCAGATCATATGCTGATGTTATAACGGTAACCGAAGCTGTTTTTGAAGAAGATATGGCAGAATGCGAAACCGTTACAAATATCGCCCTTATGGATTCCGATTCTGCCGCAATCATTGGAAACCGCACCCTCGGTTCACTTTCTCAGGTTGTATCCCAATATGAAATTCACTCATCGTATACGCAAATCAACTACAAAAACTCGCCGCAAAAAGTTGCAAACCTTGAATACGCAGACTTTTTCAAATGGATGAACAACAAAGACAACGGTATTCCCGGGTATGTTATGGTTGACCCCGTAAACAACTCAGCACAATACGTCGAATCCAAAAAGCCAATAGTTTACGCAGAAAGCGGATATTTTGGCGATTATCTCATGAGAAAATTAAGATTTTCTTATCCGACAAAAATTTTCGATACTCCTAAATTCGAAATTGACGATGAAGGTCAACCCAAATATATAGTCCCCTGCCTTAAACCAAGGGTTTTCCTTTTTGGTGCTATGGACGTTTGCGGTGCAATCATTTTTGACCCTTGCACGGGAGATTCCGAATATTACTCCGTTAATAATATTCCTTCATGGGTCGATGCCGTTTACAACGGAAATCTCGCTATGGAAAAATACAATTGGCACGGAACACTTTCAGGCGGTTATTGGAACAGCATATTTGCCAACATAGACTGCAAAATGGCAACTGACGATTTCGGTTATATTGTTATTGAAGACGATGTATGGTACTTCACAGGAGTTACCTCAATCACAAGCGACGAAAGTAATATTGGATTTATTATAAGCAACGCAAGGACAGGAGAATACAAATACTACCCCGTTATCGGTGCCGAAGAATATTCTGCAATGCACGCCGCCGAAGGTGAAGTTCAGGAAAAAGGATACAAGGCGTCGTTTCCTTCCCTCATCAATGTTTCGGGAAAAGCAACCTATATTATGGTTCTCAAAGATAACGGTGGGCTTGTTAAGCTATATGCCCTTGTTAACGTTGAAAATTACGGAATAGTTGCAACGGCAGAAACTCAAACAGAAGCGCTGTCCAAATACCGCAACCTTTTGGCTCAGAACGGAATTCTTTCAGATAACGAGGTTGAAGAAACAACGCCACACGAAACCATTACTGTTAAAGACGTTCGCATCGTTTTGATTGACAACATTTCTGTTGCCTACATTACTGCGGAAACAGGCGAGGTTTACAAAAAAAGTGTTGTTTCAGACGAAAGCATTATGCTGATTTCGAAAGGAGATTCCATTAAGGTATATTACGTCAATACCGATATAGAGAAAATCAGAGAAATAATTTCATGGGAAAAGGCATAGAATACAGCATAACGGTGAAGCTTTTATGACAAACAACATAGAAAAAAATATTTCAAGATTTCCATTTTGGAATAATTTAACCGAAAAAGAGCAAGAATATATTAAAACGTGTTCAATCATCAAAGAATACAAAAAGGGGTCGTACATTCACAGCGGAACAGATGACTGCATTGGTCCATCCGTAATTTTAAGCGGTGAAGCAAGAGTATGCTTGCTTTCAGAAGAAGGACGGGAAATTACACTTTATCGACTTCACGAAAACGATTGTTGCATTCTATCCGCATCCTGTGTTATGGACAAAATAACATTTGACACCCACATGATAGCCCAAAGCGATTGCACAATTTTGGTAGTTATGCCCGGTGCTTTCAAAAAGCTGAGTGATGGCAACATTTATGTGAAAAGCTTTGTTTATGAGCTTGCAACAGAAAGGTTTTCCGCTGTTGTTTGGACAATGCAAAACATAATTTTTAAAGGGCTTGACAGACGGCTTGCGGGTTTTCTCGTCAGCGAGTGCAAGCGAACAGGGAAAAACGAGCTGAAAATGACTCACGAAGAAATTGCGGGTTATATCAGCTCAGCAAGAGAAGTTGTTGCAAGAATGGTAAAACGGTTCAGTGAAGACGGAGTAATTGAACAAAAACGGGGAGTAATACGAATTACAGACATGGATGCCCTCGAAAACATGGAGTGACAACATGGCTTCAAGAGAAATAAAAAACCTTACTGAAAACAACTTTGCCGAAGCAGTTGGGAAAGAAAACTCAGCTTCTGTCGTTGAGTTTTACGCAGACTGGTGCAAGCCCTGTCACAAGTTTGCGCCCACTTTCGCAGAGGTTGCGGAAAAATATTCAGATATTGAGTTTTACAGAGTTGATGCCGACAAAGAATATCTTCTTGCGGCGGCATTTAAAGCCGTAATTCTTCCAACCGTTATTTACATCAAAGACGGTGTAGTTAAAGATGTAACCGAGGGCAACATTTCCGAAGAAGCTTTTCTCGAAAGCATAAAAAAGATACTTTGATTTTCTTTCAGTAACAATTTTCTGAAGATGCTCATAACAGAACCACCGCACAAAATATCCCGCTATTGGAAAAAATTTCAAAAAAATCTTGAAAACCAAAAATATTTTTGGTATAATGTGACTGTGTCACAGTTATATATTTTTTTCGGTATTATAATTGCTACAGTAAAAACAAAAATAAAAAAACTTAAGGAGATTTCAGCTATGAAGTACAAATGTTTATTATGCAAAGCAGAATTTGATGTTCCCGTTGGAGCAGAGGCAGTTTGCCCCGTTTGCGGTGCAACAGGCGACAAGCTTCAGCTTATTGAAGGCGAAAAGAAAAACAAATATTCAGGAACACAAACTGAGAAAAATCTTGAAACAGCTTTTGCAGGCGAATCTCAGGCAAGAAATAAATACACCTATTTTGCATCCGTTGCAAAAAAAGAAGGTTACGAGCAGATAGCTTCTCTTTTCCTCAAAACTGCAGATAACGAAAAAGAACACGCAAAAATGTGGTTCAAGGAACTTATGGGCATTGGCGACACATCTGCAAACTTAGCGGCAGCCGCTGAAGGCGAAAACTATGAATGGACAGATATGTACGACGGATTTGCAAAGACAGCCGAAGAAGAGGGCTTCCCCGAATTGGCAGAAAAATTCCGCCTTGTTGCCGCCGTAGAAAAGCATCATGAAGAACGCTACCGCGCATTGCTTAAGAACGTTGAGCTTGCAGAAGTATTCCAAAAGAGCGAAGTTAAAGTTTGGGAATGCCGCAACTGCGGTCACATCGTTGTTGGAACAAAAGCTCCCGATATTTGCCCAACCTGCGCACATCCTCAGAGCTACTTTGAAATCCACGCAGAAAACTATTAATTAAAAATTTAATTCAATATTGAATGTAAGTGCTATTGCTTTGGAAATTTTTCCAAGGCAATAGCACTTTTTAATTTGGCAAGCAAAATATCCGCTTCCCATTCGAGAAACGGATATTTGGATTATGACTTGCAAGACAAACGCAAATCATCAACTGTTATTTAATTTGTTATTCAAAAACACGGTAGTTTTCAGATTACCAAGGTCTGAAGCCGCCACCGCCGGGGCCACCGCCGGGGCCTCCGCCCGAACTTCCACCTGTTATTGTTGACGACTGTGTTACTGAAGCAAGCTGTGTGCCGCCTGTATAAGAGTTTGATGGATAATATCCGCAGATATTCTCACCGTTTCCTGTTACTCCTGTGAGAATCTGATATGTATTGCCCGTTGAAACGCCTGCGGATGTGAAAGCAAGATGTCCAAACTGCTTTGTTGTTTTGAACACGCAAAGCACTGTTCCGTTGCTGTTTCTAATTGCAATTGTTGTTCCTGCAGAGCCGTTGCAGGTTACGGCAAATGCACATTGAGTTGAAGTTGTTGCGTTTGAAAGCACCTCATTCGCCATACCTGAGCTGCCCAAGGTAAGAAGCATACCGCCTGTAATCTTAAGCGCGCCGTTATGGTCCATAGAGCTGTTTCCACCGTTTGTTGGGCCTTCACAGAAAATCTTACCGCCTGTTACATTAAGTGTTCCGTTGGAATCAAGTCCGTCACCTGATGCATTGACATATACAAAGCAATCACCGCCAAAGTTCAAGCTATAGTTGCCCGAACTGCCTGCGCCTGGATACATGCTTCCGCTTCCGTCATTACCGCCCGCGGCATTGAATCCGTCATCGGAGGATTTAACTTTAACAAAAGCGTCTCCGTTTACATAAATATTCAAGCCCTCAATACCTTCTTGTGATTGAGTGATATCAACCTCACCGCCGCTTATTGTAAGAGTTGTTTCTGCGTGGAGACCGTCATCACCTGTTCCTGCCGTTATCTTGCCGCCCGTTATTGTGAGAGCTGCATTGGAGTGAACAGCATCGTCGGAAGAATTGATATACATATTGCAATTATTTATTGTTATTGTGTTTCCTTTAACGCCCTTATAGCTATTTGTATCTGTTGAGCTTATTTTATTGGAAGCACCGCCATTTGTTGTGATGGTTATATTATATCCATCGGGAATAACCGCTGATGTTCCTTCGGGAAGCGAACCATCGTAAATTTCTATTTCACCTATACGAACAACATAGTTGGATGCAGAAGATGCGGACATATAAATTCTTACATATTTAACATTTGCAGCAGTTCCCGATACAACAGCACTGTAGCCGTTATCCTGATAGAGAGTAAATGCAGAGCTTGTTACACTTCCAAAAACATTCGAGAAATCTGTTCCGTTTGATGATGTATATACTGTAACGGAATCGGGAATACCTCTGTTTGTACTTCCCTCTCTTGTTCCAAGGTTGAGAACAACATTCTTCACCGTTGCCTGAGAAGCCAATTTGAAATCCACAACAACTCCACCGCTTGAACGGTAAACTTCAACCCAGTCACCGCCTGTATATGATACCCAGCTATCATCGTTAATTGCACCGCTTCCGTAACCTGTGCTATCCGCAGACCAGGTTGGGTCACAGTAAAGAGCATCTGCGGTGATTGAACCCTGTGAAATAACATAGCTTCCGCCATTTGCCTTTGAAGCAACATTTTTGGAAACTGTTTCCGTTTCGGGCGTTGTGTTACCCGAAGAACCTGAGCCATCATCACCGTTATTGATAACGAGTTTTCCGTCTGCCTGAATACCGTCATATTTTGCAGTGATAGTGAGCTTTCCGCCTGTTACATCCACATCGCCAACACCCGCGGTAACGCTGTTGGATGCCTTAACTCCGTCGCCTGCGGTTGATGTGATTGTGATATTACCGCCACTTATACCAATATATGTTTCACTTTCAATACCGTCATTCGTTGCCTTAATTGTATGTGTACCGCCCGAAACATATGCGGCAGATGTACCCTTGAATCCGTTATCGGAATTATTGATCTTAACCGTTCCACCTTTAACATAGAGGTAAGTGCCCTTAAGTCCCTCACCTGCCATTGCGAATGCGGTTACATTACCGTCGTTAAAGGTCAATGTTCCTGCAGTACCAAGAGTTGCATCACCTGTACATTCAAAACAGTCAACTCCCGAATTAAGAACAAATGTACCACCGTTTACTGTAAGTGTATTGGTCGCTTTAACAGCATCACCTGTACAGGTAACATTTATTTTTCCGCCCGATACTTCGAGAGAATCCGACGATTTGATTCCGTTATCAGCGGCAGTTACATTAACTTCTCCGCCATTCATCAAAAATGATGTTGCAGCTTTAACGCCTTCGCCTGTTACAGCGGCATTAAGTGTACCGCCTGTAATCTCAACTGTCAATTCGCTTTCGAAAGCATCACTTCCTGCGGATTTAACTGTTACTGTACCTTCAGAAAGATAGATTCCATCGTTAGAATGGAAACCGTCATTAACAGCATTTATAACCGTAACATTTCCGCCCTCGATGAAAATTTCATCATCGGAGCATATTGCGTGCTTATAGTTTCCTGTAACTGTTAAAGCACCGTTACCCTTTATTTTAAGGTCACATTCTGCGAAAATCGTTCCCTTTGAACCATCAAGATAGTTCACTGTGTCAGCAAGTGTATTTGTTGTGCTGTCAACAAGTATAATATGACCGTTCTTTGCACTTTGGAAGAAGATGGGGCTGTTTTCAAGAGATGTAAGATTTACGCCCCCAAGATGGAGCTTAACATTATCTTCCGCACCTGCGGCAACAATGATTTTTCCGTTTCCGCAAGAGCCGGTTACAAGATATTCACCTGCGGCACTTACTGTTGCAGTCGTTCCCGTAGCAGAAACACCGTTTCCGGTTACCTCAACATCGGATGCTGTGAAATGTATTGTTCCGTTATATGTTCCATCCGTTGATTCTTCGGAAGATTCTTCAGAGGGTGTCTCGGAAGGAGCTTCAGAAGGTGCCTCAGAAGGAGCTTCAGAAGGTTCTTCAGAAGGTGCCTCGGAAGGTTCTTCGGTTACATACGAATCTTTATAAAGGTCGAACGTACCAACAAAATGACCCTTTATCTGGAGGTAGTCCGTGGAATCAACTCTTCCACTTTCATCCGCATCTGCAGCATAGTAATATGCACCTGTTAAAGGTGAAGTGCCGAGGCAGAACAGCTTAACCTTTATGTAGTCTGTAGAGTCAACCTTACCGCTGCCGTCTACATCACCTTTAATAACGGCGGTGTAAGCCGCTCCGTTTATTGTTATTAAGCTACCCGTTCCAATATATGTTTGAGACGAGCTTACAGCAGAGCCGGAAGGAAGAGTTTCAAGAAGCTCTGCTTTTGTTATTCCATCGGGCAATCCATAAATATATTCTCCCGACACTGTCAGATTATATTTTGTGGAAACACTTGCCGCGCCAACCGTACACGGGGCAATCACTGCAAGACACAAAACAAAAACCAACATAAAAGCAATCAATTTGTTTTTACGCATAACAGACCTCCGTTTTTCGCTTTCTTGTTTATATTTTACAAACGCAACCTTAAAAAAATCTTAAGCCAACATTAAAATAACAACGTTTTTTGTAGCAACAGCCAACTAAAGATAAGAACAGATACAGCTTTTAGTTTAAAATAAACAGTTTTCTTAATCAAAATTAAAAGCAAACGACTTTGTGTTTAGCTCTTGTAAATCTTAAAAAGAGAAACATTTGCATTATCGATGCATACAATATAATAAGACACAAGTTTATTCTGCCAACCAAGCTATAAAGGAGGTATGCATACGTCTACATACGGAACTTTGAAGATTTTTGCCTTCGAAGGCAACGAAAGCTTTCCCCTCGAAGGGGTTCTGGTTGAAATAAAGTCCGAGGGGCTTAAGGGAATTACAAATTCCGACGGCTTTGTTTCATTTGTTTTGCCGTCTGTTGCGGCAGAAGCAACCTTTATTCCCGAATTTGAAACACCGTTTGGGGTTTATGAGGTTATTATTTCCAAATCTGGGTATGTTACAAGGCGTTTTATCGGGGAACAAATATTTGAAAATATTACAACCCTCAGAAAAGCACAGCTTACAAGAAGAAATGAGGCGTCTCCGGAAATTGATATCACAGAAACACCTCAAACAAGGCGTATTAACATAGGCACACCTCCCGATGTTGCAATGGCAACAATTGCAACATTTGGAAAGGTTGTTATTCCCGAGGAAATAACCGTTCATCTTGGGTCACCTTATGAACAAGCAAGAAATGTTACCATTCCATATATTGAATACTTAAAGAATGTTTTATCCAGCGAAGTTTACCCTACATGGGATGAAAATGCATTGATTGCCAATTTTTATGCCCAAAACTCCATTGCCCTTAACAGGATATACACAAGGTGGTATCAATCTCAGGGATTTGATTTTCAGATAACATCCTCAACCGCCTTTGATCAAGCGTTTTTTTACGACAGAAGTACATTTGAAGAAACAAATGCCATTGTTGACCGTCTTTTTAAAAATTACATTTCCCGTTACAATTCAGTTGAACCCCTTTTCACGTCATATTGTGATGGTAAGCAAACTATGTGCGACGGCCTTTTGCAATGGGGAAGTCTTGAGCTGGCAAGCCAAGGAAAGGATTATTTTGAGATACTCACCTATTATTACGGTGACAACATTGAGATACGCACAGCGGAGGTTGAAGAAATACCTCCCGATTCTTTTCCCGGTCTATTAAAGGTGGGTTCGTCGGGTGATTCGGTTAAAAACATCCAAAACCGCCTTAACCGTATTGCAATTGACTATCCCCAAATACCCTTTGTACTTTCGGTAAGCTCTTATTTTGATATTGATACGGAAATTGCCGTCAGAGCATTTCAAAGAATATTCGGACTTCCCATAAACGGCGAGGTGGACAAAGAAACCTGGTACGAAATTCAGTATATATACACCGCAGTAAAACAGCTTGCAACCTTAAACTCGGAAGGTGAACGCCCCCAAAACGATTCTTTCGGGGGAGTTGATTTGAAAAAGGGAGACAGAGGAACAGAAGTTTTGAGAATGCAATGGTACTTAAACCGAATCTCCTATTTTTTAGGCGGTGAGATTATTGCAGGTGCTCCATCGGGGGTTTTCACAGAAGAAACCGAAAAAAATGTTCGTGATTTTCAAAGATATTTCGGTCTGCCCCAAACAGGAATTATAAACGAAGCAACATGGAACAGAATTGTTTCGGTTTACTATTCATTATTGCAGAATTATCCCAGCGACGAAACAGTTGCGGAAAGCTATCCAGGTACACCCTTAAGGCGAGGAAGCGAAGGGGAAAATGTTTTGTTTATTCAAAAAGCACTCAACTCCATAAGGGAAACCATATCAGGCATTAACTATGTTACAGAGGATGGAATTTTCGGAAGCGGAACAGAAACTGCTGTTAAACAGTTTCAGGAATTTTTCTCCCTTACTCCCGATGGAATCGTTGGCCCCGAAACATGGAGGAGGATTGGAGAAATATATTACGCTACATTGATTCCACAATCTTAGATTTTTTCTCTAAAACAACCATAAGTGAAGTAATGCTCAAATTGATTTTCCATTCTGACAATTGTCATTTTTCCAAACGATTTATTTTTTGTTTTCCAAAATTTTCTGTTGAAAACAAGCGTAAAAAGGTGCGTTGGGTTCAAACTCAACAAGAATATTCTTTCCATTGAATTTACATATATATATTGCGGATAATGCACCTATATTCTGATTGAAATTGTATTTTCTGTTTATATATCCGTATGTTTCTCCTGTGCTTTTATATGTTTTTTTATCCATAAGAGCAACAGTTTCAGAAAGCGCAAGGGAGCAAACAATGGTTACTTTGTTTCCAACCTTTTTTCTTACCTCAAAGCTATCCTCTGTCAGGGTATACTCCATTTCTGTAAGGGTATATCTGATAACTGTATTTATTCCTATGCAGAGAGCCAAAAGAAAAGCCAACTGATATATTATTTTATATTGAAGATTCATACAGAACATCGCGGCAGAAATTAAAGACAACAGAGCAAAAAACACCAAAGTTAGAACCGCCTTCTTTGGGTCGCGTTCGGGTTTACATTTTACCATTTCAACACACTCCTTTTAACGGATTATAGAATTTTATTAAGCATAAAGCCATACATAGTTTTATATATTGACATCTCGCCTCATTTTTCATACGCTGAAAACGTTATGCATATAATAAAAGGCAAAGAATGATATTTGCATTTTAAGAATTAACCAAGAAAGGATATTTTTATGAATCAATTTCCCAAAGATAAGCTCTTAAAGCTGGATGATGAATCCTTTAAGGCACTTGTTATGGAGATAAACTCCTTAGCAGGAGGCGACCCTAAAAAAGCAGAAAAGCTAACGGCAGACATTCCCCGCTTAAAGAAACACATTTCAAAAATGAATGAAAATGACGCAAAAAAACTCCTTAACAATGTTGAAGATGAAAAAGCAAAGGAAATTATTGAAAAGCTGAACAAAACATAAGGGGGTGACGAAAATAGACAACGATACCGCAAGAAAGGTTATGGATATTTTATCTAACCCCGAATTGATGAGTAAAATTTCCGCAATGGCTTCTTCCGCAGCTCCCACCGAAAGGCGCGAAGAACCGATGAGAGAGCTTCCAAAGGAGACATTTGCTACCCAACAGCCCGTATCAAGCAAATCCAACAAAGCAGACTTATTGCTTGCCATAAAGCCATTGTTAAAAAGTGAAAAGCAAAATAAAATTGACGCAATAATCAAGGCAATTACTGTTGCAACTGCTGTTTCGAAGCTGAAAGGGGGCGCAAACGATGTATAACGGCTCATACAACGGCATAGAATCCGACGGAACTTTACACAGGATGCAGATGGAACATCAAAGGGAGATTCAAAAAGAAGAAGTTGCCGAAACAGAATCCATACCAACATTCAAACAAGAAAAAAGAGGGTTATTTTCATCATCATTTCTAAAAAAAATTGACATTGACGATATTATACTGATCGGAATAGCTCTGTTGCTCCTCCTTGACGGTGACGGTGATAATGATATCTTTGTTTTTATTATAGCCGCCCTCGTTTTACTTCAATAACAAATAAAGATATATTTAAAACTATTTATAAGATGATTACACTAAGGTTTAATTTTAAAAAGGATTCTCTTTACAAGAATCATATTGGCGTGACTTTTAAAAAAACATTGGCAAAAAGTTCAAAGGTTTAGTTGCGAACATCAGAATTATTTATTTAAAAAACGGCACAGATGTGCCGTTTTTTGCTATTTTTTCTTATTTTCCTCAGAAATGAGATAATCTATATAGCTTTCGGCAAGCTTACGACTTTTGGGTGAAAGGCATTTCAGCTTTCTCACAACATCGTCTTCGGAATGTGGTCTGGTTACTCTTTCTGGAACTGCGTGCCCTGCGGCAAACATAAGATCATCGAAAGTAACACCGCCTTCGCAATTCTCCGCTATTTTCTTTATCAGCTTTGGCCTTGGGGGATTTTCCTGAACGCAAAGCACCAGCTTTCTCATTTGCACATAGCTTATATCACATTCTATAGAAAACTGCCTGAGACTTCTCTCACCCCTCGCTTTTTCTATAAGCATTGAAAAAATCTTCTTTTGGTATCTGTTTGCTTCCAATTTATCACCTCTCGTTTTTAATAAGAGCAGCACCTATTGCGGTTGCATGTGAGGCATGCTCAGGTATGATAAATTTAACAGGGAAAGTTTTTTCAAAATTTTTAAAAAGTGTTTTTGCTTGTGGAAATTCGGAAAGCTGACCTATAAGTATAATATCTGTGCATCCTTTTTCCCTTGCGGCAAAAATAGAAAGAGTTGCGGCGGTTTCAAATATCATATTGATTATACCGAAGGCAATATCCTCAGCCGTTGCAGTATCGCTCATTTTTCCAAAGTTAGAGGCGGTTATATCAGACGATAATGTTGGGCTTATGCTTTTTTTGGAAATATCCTTGATTCTCAAATCAATATTTTCCAAATTGCCTGATTTTGCAACCTCAACGATATGCTTTATATTGGTGAATCCAAGCATTTTTCCCGACAACCCCATAAGAGTGCCGCCGCCGATGCCCGTACCTCCGAGATATTCAAAATGTCCGCCACGCTCAGCATAAACAAGAGATGTTCCTGTTCCCATGCTGACAATGATTGCTTTTTCAGATTTAGTCTGATAAAGTCCCCCTACAGCTCCCGATTGAAACTCGGAAACCGAAACGGTATTTATACCGTAAATATCCGAAGTGATGTAAGCAGACCCTACACCCGTGATCATTATTTTCTCAACCTCGGAAAGCTTTATTTCGTTTTCCGCAACAAATCTTCCGAAAGCTCCGTAAACAGACGCAACAGGGTCGCTTGATTTAACCATAAGGGGAGACAAAAGCTCCCCTTTATTAAATCCGACAATTTTTGTTGTACTTCCACCTACATCAATTCCAACACGGATGCTCATAATGTGTCAACCTTTGCTTTAAGGAATTCAACAGCCATAGCAATATCCTTTTCAGGGTTATCGCCGACTTCTCTTTCAATTGTAAGGAATCCGTCAAAACCGGTTGCTTTAAGAGCAGGGAGATAGATATCAAAGTTAACATCACCTTCGCCAAGAGGCAATTCAAGGTATGAATGTCCCATCTTCAAAAGTGCTTCGTGTTCTGCAGCTTCTGCACCGATGGAAAGAGCTTGTTCAACCTTCTTTTTAAGCATAATACCATCTTTTGCATGAGTGTGAACAACATATTTTCCAAGATATTTAAGAGCTTCTTCAGGTCTGTCATCAACGCACATAACAAGGTTTGCAGGGTCAAAGTTAACTCTTACACCGCCTGCGCCCAAGCTATCAAGGAATTCACCGAGAACGATTCCCTTTTCAGGGCCTGTTTCAACTGCAAAATATGAATTTATAGAATCACCGTATTCTGCAAGCTCTCTGCATGCTTTACGCATAATTTCTTTTCTTGCATTTTCTTCAACAGGAACAACACCGATGTGGGTTGTTACGATGTCGCACTCTAATTTTTTTGCCAAATCCAAAACGCGCTTTGACTTTTCGATATACTCTGGGTTTTTTTCGGGGTTTCCAAATCCAACACCGAAGTCTCCGCAAATTGCAGAAAAAACAAGTCCGTTGGATTTAACGATGTCAAGATATTCCTTAAGCTGTGCATCTGTTACCTTTGTAACATCAAGTTCACCAAAGGTTGCATATGCCTGAACGCCTTCAACGCCCAATGCTGCTGCCTTTTCAACACCGCCCCTGAATCCGCTTCTGAAGGATTCTACCATTGCTCCTATTCTCATAATATTGTCTCCTCTTGAATTGTTATTTATTTTTATTTAATTACGCAACATTTACATTTCAAACGCTTTCAGCACTGTGAAAGCGGAGGTTTAAACGATTTAAAAAAAACAAAAGTTTTTTTCATTAAGAACAACCGCCACAGGTGGAACAGCTACCCGAACAATTGCTAACAGGTGAAATTGCAGAAGTTATAACTTCGTTTATTGTGGAAAGCATTGTATCAAGCTCTATTTCTGCCTCTTTCATTGCTTTCATTGAAGGAATATTCTGAATTTCATTCATAAGCTCGTCAAGGCGTTTTTCCAATTCTTCTATCGCCTTGCGGTCGCCACCCTCTTTTCTTTCTTCTTCCTGCTTTAAAACATGCTGAACATTATATTCTCTTATAAGTGCGTGAGCATCCTCATCACTTATATAAGCATCTCTTGCCTCGTTATATTTTTTAACAACAGGGTCTGCTCTGAGTTCGTCTGCAAGTTGACCCAAAAGTTCTAAAAGTTTATCTGTCATTTTTTTATCTCCTTATATTTTATATTTCAAACGCTGTTAAAAGCTAAACTGCGTTTTTTTACTTAACAATAACACTTTCTTTAAAAAATGTTTTAACATATTGGTTTCTTACCTTCTTGTTATATCTTCTAACAAAAAGATATGTTGCAACCGTCATTATTATTGCCATAATCATGGATATAGGGCTGAAAAGAATCCCTACCAAAATATGGCCTACTATAGTATTTCCGTTTCCGTCGGTTACGGCAATATATTGGTTTCTAAAAGTTTTTCCGTTTTCCGTTGTAACCTCGTCTTTGTTTTGCTCATACAACTCATAGATTCTGTTGCACTTTTCTTCGCTTTCATGCTCTTTATTGAACCATTTTATATATTTTCCGTTTTCATATTGGAAAATATCTCCGCTATTATTAAAAGCATACATAACACCGTCATCGCAAATAACACCGCCATCATAAAAATCTCCTGCATCTCCCAATGGTATATGATAGCTTTCAAGAAATTTTCCATCTTCGCTATATGCATTTATTTCAAATGAACGGCTGAAAAAAACATAAACTCTTCCCTTGCCGTCCGCAGCAATACCATCAATTGGGGAATATGCATTTTTTTCATCGGTATGAACCTCTTTATACCTTGCATAGGCAGTTCTGTCCTTTCCACCATAGATCATAAAGCACACAAAAAAGCCGATGAACAACGCAAGGCAAACGAGAGCACAGATAATAGACCTTGTTTTCGAAGCCCTTGTGTAATAATACTTTTTAGTTTTTTCCGTTTTTGATGTTTTTTTATTTTTATCTTTCATAAATCACCCTTGGGGATTATTGATTTGTTTCTTTTCCCCTCAAAATGTATGCCGCTGCAGCAGTTATTTCAACATTCGCAAACTGCCCAACTCTTGCGTTTCCATCGAAATTTACTATCTTGTTTCCCGTTGTTCTGCCCGAACATTTTCCGTTTTCGCTTGTTTCGCAAAGAACTCTTACTGTTTTTCCGATATATTTATCGTTCAATTTATCCGCAATATCATTCTGAACAGAAGAAAGAAGCTCAAACCTTCTCACCTTTTCCTCGTGGGGAATCTGATCTTCCATATTTGCCGCAGGTGTTCCTGGGCGAGGGGAATACAGGAAGGTAAAAATCATATCAAACTCAACCTGCTTTATTATATCAACGGTTTCTAAAAATTCTGCTTCTGTTTCTGTTGGAAATCCGCAAATTATATCCGTTGTCATTGTAACATCGGGAACAAGGGCTTTTATTTCCATTGCCTTTTCAAGATATTTTTCCCTTGTATACCTTCTGTTCATAGCAGAAAGCACACGGTTATTACCCGACTGAACAGGGAGATGAAACTGCTTTGCAACATTGGGAACATCTCTTATAACTTCAACCAATTCTCTTGAAGCGTCCTTTGGATGGGAAGTCATAAAGCGCAGGAAATATTCTCCATCCATACTTCCGCATCGTCTTAAAAGCTCGGGGAAGGAAATATCTCCCTTATACGAATTCACATTCTGACCAAGAAGCATAATATCCTTGTAACCATTCTTAACAAGGGATTCAACCTCTGAAAGAATATCCGCACTGCATCTGCTTCTTTCTCGCCCTCTCACATATGGAACAACACAGTATGTACAGAAATTATCGCACCCATACATAATGGAAACCTTTGCTTTAAAGTCACTATTCCTTCTCAAAGGCAAACCCTCGGCAATTATTCCAAACTCGTTATGTGGCTTTTCGCTTATGTAAACCCTTCGTTTTTTTGCATTCAAGGCATTTTTAATTATAGTGGGAAGCATATAGAGCTTATCTGTTCCAAAAACAAAATCCACATAAGGATAGCTTTTGATAACAGCTTCTCGCCTTTCTTTCTGCTCTGCCATGCAACCACATATTCCAATAAGCAACTCTCTGTTTTGTTCCTTCAGCTTTTTGAATTGCCCTGTTCTTGAAAGTGCCTTCAACTCAGCGTGTTCTCTTATCGCACAAGTATTGATAAGTATAAGGTCTGCATTTTTAGGGTCATCGGTTTCACCATAACCCATTCTTTCACAGATTCCCGAAAGAATCTCGCTGTCTGCCTCGTTTTGCTGACAGCCAAAAGTGAGTATGCAAACATTTTTTTCTTTCCCTCCATTCAGTTTATCCGCAAGGGAAAGCTGATTTTCTATTTCTTCTCTCGGAACGAATATTTCACTCATTATTTCTCCATTAAACTTGTTTCAAATTAAAAAAATGTGCAAGCGCAAACAATATTTTTCAAGCTCTCTCTGCACTTAAGAGAAAGAGGATCCAAATCATTAACAACAACCCTTCCAAAAGAGCTTGACGAATGGATAATTTCTCCATCTCCCATATATATGGCAACATGACCCGGATAATAGAGCAAATCCCCTTTTTTTACCTGACTCCAGGGAATTTTGCGGAAACGAGTTTGTTTATCGGGCTTTGCATCCCTGAAAATATAGTAGCCGTTAAGATAGTATGAAATAAAGGCAAGTCCTGAACAGTCTATACCGTTCACTGTTTTTCCGCCCCAACGATAGCAAGTTCCCTCATACTTCTTTGCGGTTTTAACAATGAGGTCTCTGAACATTTCCTCGTTCTCATTCGCCCTTTCATCATCGGTTTTCAGCTTAAATGGTGCTGTGAGAGGTGCAAAAACATAAAGAGTTTCTCCTTCGGGTGTAAAAACCTCACGGAAACGATTTTCTTCTCCCTTGATTTCTCCAACCTTAACTCTTGCTCCTCTTGGCAAGGATACCCTTGCACCGTGGTATAAGCGTGGTTCGGGATAAAGGTCTGCTGTTGGAGCTATCACTATGCTATCCGGCTCATAATCACCGTCGAAAACACACGAAGCAGGAACATATCCCTCATATCCATATTCAGTTCGTATTTTTAAAAATTCCCCTGCTTCTTCAAGAAGCTCACAGCCCATTCCATAAAGTGCTTCATCTATATGCTGGCTGTTTACATCGGGTTTATCAAAAAGAGGAACGTTTCCTTTTATAAGTGTCATAATTACCTCAATTTTCAATTTATATTATTTGTTTTTCTGAGAAAAAATATTTATGCATAATCAAACTCAAACAAGGAGAAAAAATGTTAAAAAAAATTTTGTCTTTTTTTGTTTCCCTTACGGTTCTATTCTGCTTCAGCTCAAACGCTATAGGAAGCAATTCATATAACTGGTATTTCAAAACTCAAAACGGAGAAAGCCCCATACTTCTTGACGGAAAACCCATTGTAAACCACCCAGCATTGCTGGCACTGGGAAACCCTGAAGAAAAGGTTATTTATCTCACCTTTGATGCAGGATACAGCACCCAAAGTCTTATTGATATTTTAGATACCCTTAAAAAAGAAGATGTAAAAGCCGCTTTCTTTATTTTACCTGCGATATACAAATTAGCACCCGATGTTGCAAGAAGAATGCACGATGAAGGTCACCTTGTTTGCAACCACAGCTTAAGCCACAGAAACGTGTCGTCCCTTTCTTTTGAACAGTTCAAAGCCGAGGTCGACGGTTTGGCAAAAGAATACAATCAATATACAGGATGCAATATGGCAACTTTTTTCCGTCCACCCGAAGGTGCGTTTTCAGACAGCACCTTGGATTATTGCGAAAAACTTGGCTACAAATGTGTTTTCTGGTCATTTGCCTATGCAGATTGGGACAACAACAAACAGCCAAATGCGGAAAAATCAAAAAATAAGATTCTCTCTACCGCCCATAACGGAGAAGTTTTGCTTCTTCATCCAAACTCAACAACAAATGCGAAAATTTTAGGGGATGTTATCAGAGAGCTGAAATACAAAGGATTTATCTTTGAAACCCTTTATCACCTTTCAGAATTCAAAGAAAGAAAATAAATTTCAAAAACGCTTTTTTAAGCTGTTGCAAAAAACCATTGCAACGGCTTTTTTAAAGCATTTCTCTATTACATTTTTGCGGTTTAAATCTATTTGAGTTTTATACAGTTATTAACAAAATCAACGCTTGTATTATTAACAAGGTCTTTGCAAAGTATGGGAGCATCAAGGTCAACCTTTGTAATTCCCTTTGCGGCAGCAAACTGAGCAGCAGCAGCAACACTTACAGGACCTTCCATCATACACCCGAGCATACATTCAGCGCCGTATTCCGAAGCAAGAGCATGAATTCTCTCTGCCTCATAAAGTCCACCGCATTTCATCAATTTAATATTGATAAGGTCGGCAGCTCCTCGCTTTAAAATTTCTTTAACATCGTAATATGAAAAAGCACTTTCGTCTGCAAGTATATCTGCAGATGTATTTTTGGTAACATATTCCAAGCCGTCAATATCACGATAATGAACGGGCTGTTCAACAAGCTCAATATTCATTCCGCTTGAAAGGGCAAAGTCGCAAAGGTCAACAGCATCTTTTGGAAGCCATGCCTGATTTGCGTCAAGGCGAACAGGTATTTCTTTACCAACAACAGAGGCAATAGCGGCAATTCTTGCTTTATCTTCTGATGGCACCGTTCCCAACTTCACCTTAAGCACATCAAATCCATCTTTCAAAGCGTTTTCGGTATCTCTAATCATTGTCTCAGGGTCGCCAAGACTTATTGTGATATCTGTTTTAAGGCAGAATTTTCCCTTACCGCCCATATATTCATAAATGGTCTTAACTTCATTTTTAGATAGCAAATCATAGAGAGCAATATCAATTGCCGCTTTAGGCGAGCTGTTATGCTCCATACAATCTCTGACGAATGGAAGAAGCTCAAAAGACACTTCCTTACCAACAAGAAGGGGCTTCATATATTCTTCAACTGCATAAATAATTGAACCAACGGTATCGCCCGTTATAACAGGTGTTGGTGCGCAAGCACCAAATCCAACAACGCCCGTATCTGTTGTTATTTCAACAACATAATCACGAATTACATCAAGGCGTCTTTTAGCCGTTATAAAAGGAACTTTAAGAGGCATATCCTCCGGGTATATTTTCACATCTGTAATTTTCATTTTCCAATTCTCCAAGCAGAAAGTTTCAATTATTTTTTGGGGGTGAACTTTTTATCAGCCCGAAGCCCCCGAAACAGTTTAAAATCATACTATAAACCATCTCTTATTATAATTCAAACATCTTAAAAAGTCAATATGTTTAAATATATTTAGGTAAATTTTCGGTGCAAAAATTAAACAAAACAGCTTGACAACTAAACATATAAATGGTATTCTTATATTTGGTGTTTTATATAGGGAAATTCTCGCTATAAGCTGGGAGGGAAACGATGAACGAAGGAGAACTTAAAACAAAAATCAAATCAGATAAAAGCGGTTTTTTTATCTTTTATGGTGAAAACGAATATCTGAAAGATTATTACATTTCCATTCTCAGGCAAGATGTTAAAGATAATCAATTTAACTATTCCCGTTTTGAAGGCGATGAATTTACATTTTCAGACATTGATGAATTTCTTTCAACCTTCTCTTTCGCAGGGGAAAGAAAAATGCTTGAGGTTGCAAGTCCTAAAATCACAAAATGGAGCGAAAAAGAGCTTATCGCTCTTGAAAAACTGATTTCAGGTGGATTTGACAATGTTACAGTTCTTTGGATTTACAGAAACGAAGAATTCGAAACCAAGCTAATTGCACCTGCAAAAGCACCTGCAAAGCCGACGGCTATATATACCCTATCGCTTGCTATGAAAAACCATTGTCATTTTGTTGAATTTCCAAAATCCGATTCCTCAAAGCTCACGAATTGGATAAACCGACATTTTGAAAAAGCAGGGGTTGATTTTTCTCCCGATTCCGCAAGCCACCTCATTGACTTCTGCGGAAACGATATGCACATACTCAACGGTGAAATTCAAAAGTTATGCGCTGTTTGCCAAAAAGTTACGCCTTCTGAGATTGAAAAATACTGCTGTTCAAATGTTGAATATCAGACCTTTGACCTTTCCGAAGCGTTGGCTCTCGGGAACACCGAAAAGGTTAAAAGAATTTTCTTGAATCTCAAACTGAAAAAAGCAGACCCACTCCTTATAATGGGGACGCTCATAAAGAGCTTTTACGATACACTTCTCGCAAAAGAAGCAAAAAAAGAAGGGGTATATTCCCAAGCCCTTGCAAAGGATTTTGCAATGAATCCATGGGTTGCTGAAAAACGCATGAGGGCTGCCGTTTCCGTAAGCAGAGAATATTTAGAAAAAGCTATTGCTCTCTCTTTCCAATGTGACAAAAAGCTGAAGAGCTTTTCATCAGACCAATACATACATATAGAGTTACTTTTGGAAAAGCTATTACTTAAATAAACAATGAAAGGACGAAAATTTTGAAAAAGCTCAACCTTAGATTCCCCGTTATTGTTGAAGGAAAATATGACAAAATAAAGCTCTCAAACATTTTGTCCTCTCAAATTATTACCGTTGGTGGATTCTCACTTATAAATGATAAGAAAAAGAAAGCATATCTTTCAACCCTCGCCACAAAAACAAAGCTCATTGTTCTAACAGACAGCGATAAGGCGGGGGGATTTATCCGTTCTAAGCTAAAGGGAATTGTTCCGTCAAACAAACTCATCAACTTATATATACCCCAAATCCATGGTAAAGAGAAACGAAAATCGTCAAAATCAGCAGATGGGTTTTTAGGGGTTGAAGGGATTGATTCCCAAACTCTTATTGATATTCTTTCACCCTATGCCAACGAAACACCCACATCTGAACCTGTAACTTCTGCCCTCTTTTGGGAATATGGGCTTTCGGGCAAAAGCGACTCTGCCGAAAAAAGAAGCGTTCTTGCAAAGAAATACGGTCTCCCACCCTCCATTACAGCGAAAGCGCTGATGGATGCAATCAATTCTATGGGAGGAAAGGAAAGATTTTTGAAAACAATATCATCTGAAAGCGTTAACGAAACGCAATTTTCTTGCCCGAACAACGAAGAAACATTCGTTTCCCAAGATACACAATTTTCAATTACCCAGACAACACCCCAAGCAACAGTTTCAGAGGAAAACGACAAAAAAACCGTTTCCTTTTATACCCTCGGTTGCCGCGTTAACCAATACGAAACCCGTGGAGTTGCAGAACAACTTTGGCAAGAAGGGTTTAAAATTGTACCATTTGGCGAACCATCAGATTTCACATTCATAAACACCTGTGCCGTTACAGCAGAAAGCGAAAGAAAGAGCAGGGTTATTATCAAAAAAGGTGCAAATCTTTCAAAGCATGTTATCGTTGCAGGTTGCTATTCCGAACACAGACCCGAAACAGTTAAAAAAATAAAAGGCGTTTCGTTTGTTGTGGGATGCAAAGATAAAGAGCGTTGCGTTGGTGCAATAAAATCACTCGCAAACATTAACGAAAGCTATGCACCGCTTTCCATTTGCAATGCACCGCCCAAAGAGTTTCCCTTCATTTCATCTTGTAGAGCATACATAAAAATTCAAGACGGTTGCAACGGAAACTGCACTTACTGCCTTATTCACAAGCTAAGAGGTCGTTCTGTTGTGAGAAACGAAGAAGACATATTATCCGAAGCTAAACGGCTTGCAAAAGCAGGATACAAAGAAATTATTCTCACAGGTATAGAAAGCTCCGCATACGGAACGAAAAATCTCTCAGGGCTTATCAGAAAAATAGGTGAGATTAAAGAAATCAAAAGAATCAGGTTAGGTTCTCTTGACCCGAATGTATTAACCGATGATTTTATTTCCGCTATAAAAGAAACAGAGAGCTTTATGCCACATCTTCACCTCTCGGTGCAATCTCCCAACAGCAGGATACTTAAACTGATGAAACGCCCATACAACGGGGAAAAGTTGGCTTCTCGCATAGAAGCACTCCGCTGTGCTATCCCCGAAATAATGCTTTCTGCGGATATTATCACATCTTTTCCAACCGAAACCGAAGAAGAATTCAGAGAAACAATAGAATTCATACAAAAATACCGTCTCCTTCACGTTCATGCTTTTTCTTTCTCCCCACGCCCCGGCACAGAAGCGTACACAATGGAAGGGAAAATTCCTTTTGACAAAGCAAAATCGAGGAACAAGGAACTCATAGAAGCATCAAAAGACATTAAAACTCAACTCCTTTCTAAAAAAATAGGAACGCCCGTTGAAATTCTCGTTGAGAGCTTTGATGGAAAATATTTCAAAGGTCATACGGCAGATTTTGCCGAAGGGCTTATTATTGCGCAAGGTCTTAAAGAAGGGGATATAATAACAGTTATACCCCAAAAAGCGGAAGACGGTTTTCTCATTTGCGTTCTTCCGTAATGCTTACCCACAAAATAACCTTAACAAGGAATCTAACAATGAAAAAATGGATAATAATTCTCCTGTCGCTCATTGTAGCTTTAGCAGGTGTTATAATTGCATACAAGCTCTCATCAGATGATACAGCAGAAGAGCCGCTTCCCGACCCATCAGTTATTCTGTATAATAACTCTTATTATCAGATAAAGCTCAATTCATCAATCTCATCGGATGCCGTGGGCGAACTCATAACATATTTATCAGCCGACAAGAGCAACACATACATTGCAACAAACAAAGAAACAACAAAGGCGCTCTTTAAAAATTCCCATTCTAAAACTGCTCTCATCTTCAAAAGCGGAAGTGCATACACAGAAGCCGTTTTCACAAATTTTGCAGTTTCATCTTCAGAATGTATGGACATTTCAAAAGCATTTTCCGTTTTTGGTGTAACATCTCCTAAAGATATAAAAAGCATTTCGCAAGTAAAGTCCGATATATCAAGTGAAATTTCAGGAAATGTTATAACAGATACAGAAGCTATTGCTGTATTCTATAACGAAATTCTTAAGTTGGAAAATTTCAGCGAAGATAAATACCACGAATCCGAACTTGCAAACGCAACAAAGGAAGAAGAATATGACAAACGGATAAGAAACAGACGCAATCTTCTTATCAAAACCGCCTCGGGACTTGAGTTTCGCGTTGAATGCTACCCTCATTTCAAATGGGTATATTCGCCAACGACCCAAACATATTACAAAATGAACGATGTTTTTGCTGATTGGTCAAAGACCAACCTTAAGTAATCGGAGGAAAAAATGAGTACATTTTACTGTAAAGCATGTGCAACCCCAATAGATAAAAACGAAAATGACAGCGTTGCACTTTGCCCCAACTGCCAATTGGTTCAAACGTTTCCATCGATATATGACAACAATCTCATTGATTTATACAATCAAGCGATTTCCCTTAAAGCAAAAAAAGATTTTGGCGGAGCTTTGACAATTTTTGAAAATATGGTGTCATACCTTTCTGACGATGCCGACATACACTGGGAAATTTTTCTTTGCAAACACGGCATTGAATACACAACCAGCTCAGAAACCAAACATTCGCTTCTCATTGTTCCAAAGAATATTGACTATAAAAACGATCCAAATTACATACTTGCTATGAAAAATGCAGACATATTCTCTCGCACGCTTTACAGCATGGCAGTAAGCGAAGATTCGGTGAACGAACCCCCAAAGGATGCCCAATATATAGAAGAAACCCTCCCCAACGGTGATACATACAAGGGTTACAAAAAGAACGGTAATTTTCACGGCAAGGGCGTTTACACCTACAGCGATGGTGGAGTATACAGTGGTGATTTTCAAAACAACCTTAAAAATGGTTACGGTGTCAGGGTATATGCCGACGGGTCATTGTACGAAGGGTATTACAAAGACGGAAAGAAACACGGAACAGGAATTGCAATCTATAATGGTGGTGCAAGATACGACGGGGAATTCTTTATGGGAAAATGCGAAGGAAAGGGTATATATATTTTCTCATCAGGCGACAGATTTTGCGGATATATGAAGGGCGGAAACTTTAATGGTCAAGGCACTCTCCGTTGGGTTAACGGAGACAAATATATTGGTAATTTCACAAACGACCAACGCACAGGATACGGTAAAATGTTCTCCGCAGATGGCTCCATTTATGAAGGTGAATGGAAAAACGGAAGAAGACATGGCAACGGATGCTTCTATTTTGCCGACGGCAGCAAATACGAAGGTCAATGGGCAGACGGACAAAGAAATGGTTATGGAGTTACAACACACGCAGATGGCTCCATCTATGATGGTGAGTTTGTAAACGGTAAAAAGTCAGGATACGGCACATACATCTTCGCAACAGGGGAAAAATACGAAGGAATGTGGCAAAACAACGCCTGTAATGGTAATGGCGTGCTTTATTTCCGAAACGGTGATGTATACTCAGGCGAGTTTGTAAACGGTAAAAAAAGTGGCAAAGGTTCGCTTGTTTGTGCTAACGGTGATAGATTCGAAGGCGAGTTTCTTGACAACGAAAAATGGAACGGCTCAGGAATAGAATGCGGAAAAAAATTCAGGTATTCTAACGGAAAGAAAAGCAAATCTTTCTTTTAATTTAGTACTTTGGGTTTGGGACTTTTTGT
>JAZNIJ010000050.1:0-2893 GCA_045577455.1 Eubacteriales bacterium | reverse complement strand
AGCTCGCCTACAAGCTTGATGAGATGTTCAAAAATAATTGCAATTTCGTCTTTTTCGTTGTCTTTGTTGTATTCTTCAACAATTTTCTGATATCGCTCATAATAATTAATTCTTAAAGGGTTTGCTTTCAGCATTCGTTTCAGTCTTTCTTCAATAACAACCTGCAAATCCTTCAAAAGTGTGTTTTTGTGTTCAACCCTCTCAAACTCTTTGCGTAAAAGGTCAAAATCAATTTTACTTATGTCAAATTTTTTGCTGTTTTCTGCTTCCGTTGTCTTTTTAACCCCAACTGCTTCGCTTACAATTATGTTGATTTGTGCCATTAAAGCAGAATTATCTGCGTGATGGCGTTGTACCTGAAGCTGGTCATAAATTGCACTTATTGCGTTTTTGTATCTTACGGTTTTGTCTTCAACTTCGCCTTTTTCAATATATTTGAACATACGGAACAGCTCACGAGCTTGAATTTCAAACCTCTTTTTAATTTCGTCAGATGCACACATGGCGTTTTTGCCTGATTCTACCAATTTGACCTTGTCGAAATTGCTTCCGTTAACCAAATCATCAAGGGAAAACCCATGCTCTGCCATGTATGATTTTATGTTTTCAATGACATTTATAATCTTTGCAATAAGCTCCGACTTATCGGGTGTCGGGTCATTGCCCTGATTTTCGCCTTTTCCTGCGGTGTAATCTGCAAGAGCCATACGGAGTGCCTTAACAACCCCGATGTAGTCTACAACAAGTCCGTTGCTTTTTCCGTCGCAAACTCGGTTTGCACGAGCAATAGTTTGCATTAAAGTGTGAGCTTTCAACGGCTTGTCTAAATAAACGGTGGAGAGGGATTTAACATCAAAACCTGTAAGCCACATAGCGCAAACAAAAACAATTCTGAACGGATTGTCTGAATCTTTGAATTCTTTGCCCATCTCTCGCTTTTCCATCTTTGCTCTGTGGGGAATGATGTCAAGCCCCCAATTGTTGAAAACTTGAATTTCGTTTTGCTCCTGACTTATAATAACCGCCATTTCGGTTTCTTTCATCCAGAGAATTTTCCGTTCAAGCTCTTGGGCTTCTTGTTGCGTTGCAGACTTCAACTCTTTTTCAAGGGTTGCAATTTTTTCTGCCCAATATTTTTGGGCAAGATTAAACATTCTAACGCAGGTAACCTTGTTTACACAGACAAACATCGCTTTTCCCGTTGTCCATATACCCGAATAATGTTCAACAAAATCTTTTGCAATGGTGTCAAGTCGTGGCTCGGAAGTTATAATGTGAATGTCTTTTGCAAGCTCAAGCTCCAGCTTTGCCTGCTGGTTTACATCAAGGTCTGCTTGCTCTATCGCTTCAAGAAGTTCTTCGTTAATGTCGGGGTTAGTAATCTCCAACATATCGCTGCGGTTTTCATAATATAGGGGAACGGTTGCGCCATCGTCAACGGCACGCTTGAAATCGTATACAGAAACATATGTGCCGAAAGTTCTTTCCGTTATGTTGTCATATTTAAATAGTGGTGTTCCTGTAAATCCAATGCGTGATGCCGTTGGAAGTAAACGGCACATATTATCAGCAAAAATTCCGTTTTGTGAACGGTGCGCTTCGTCTGATAAAATAATAATATCGTGGTCGGGAATAATCGGGGATGCTTCGTTATTGTTGAATTTTTGAATCAGAGTGAAAATGAAGCTTGGATTTCCATGAAGCATTTCATAGAGTTTAGCTCCGTTTGAAGGTATGTATTGACGTGATTTTCCCGAAAGACAACCGCAAGCTTCGAAAGTGTCGCTGATTTGCTTGTTTAGTTCCTCTCGGTCTGTGAGAATAACAAAGGTAGGGCTTCCGCTGAACTGACGGCGGATTTTTTGCGCAAGGAAAACCATAGAGTAGCTTTTTCCGCTTCCTTGAGTGTGCCAGAAAACTCCAAGCTTTCCGTTTTTCAGTTTTCTTGCCTTGTAAGATTCAACCGCCTCGTTTACCCCAAGATATTGATGATTTCGGGCAAGAATCTTTGCACATTTTCCCCCTGAATGGTCAAAAAGTATAAAGTTTTCAAATAAATCTAAAAAATTCTGCTTGTTGCAAATGCCGAGTAGCATAGTTTCGAGGTCAACTGCTCCGACTTCGTCTTCTTTCAAGCGTTTCCATTCGTGGAAAAAGTCATATTTAGAACCAAGCGTTCCAACCTTTGCCTGTAGTCCGTTTGAAAGCATAATGAAAGCGTTGAAATGAAATAATTGTGGAATTGTTGCAAGATAATCGGTGTAGTTGCAATCATATGCATCTTTAACATCAACATTCTGCTTTTTCAGCTCTATAAATAACAGCGGTATTCCGTTTACAAAGCCGACAATGTCAGTTCTTCTTCGGTAAAGCTCACCCTCGATTTTCATTTCACGAACAGCTAAAAAATGGTTTTTTTCGGGGGATAAAAAATTGAAAACAAATGCTTTTTTCAGTTCAAAAGTTCCGTCGTTATTTTTTATTTGCACAGGAATACCGTCTTTGAGCAGGGAATATTTTTCTTCGTTAATCTGCATGAGCGTTGCAGATGCCGTATAGGCGCAAAGGGTCTTGATGGCAGAATTTGCATATTCTTCCGTCATCCAGTTATTGTTGTCAAAAAGTGCTTTTCTTAAATATCGTGTAAGCACTATTTCTCTGTATGTCTTTCTGCCAAGCGTGCCATCCTCGCCCAATACTTCCGTATTGTAGGCATATACCACATCCCAGCCCAATTTTTCTTTCAGAACATTTCCTGCACTGTTCTGAATAAGTATGTTTTCAGAATATTCCCAGCTCATATTATGTCTCCTTATTGTATAATCAATATACCCAATTCCATTCTTTTTGGTTAATCCTATACTTTATTAATCCAATAGAATCAAGTCTATAT
>JAZNIJ010000049.1:0-4452 GCA_045577455.1 Eubacteriales bacterium | reverse complement strand
CATCTTTCTTTCCATCTCATATTCCTTATTCTCTTGACGCAGTCTTTGCGATTCCATCTTTACCTCCAGACATATTCTGTCAAGCTCGTCCGGTGATATTTCGCCGTTGGCATTTTTGTATATGGCTTCACGCACTCTGTCGCTCATCAGATTAAGCTTTTCCGTATTTGCACTTATCTTTGGCTGTTCGGTATCGCCGAGCAGAGACGCGATTGAGCTTTTTAATATGTCTTTTACTCTTTTTCTGCTTGTGTATATCGTATTGATAGCTTCAAGAGTAATCTCATCCATAAAGTTATTGTTGATGGAAGGAGAATGCTGACAGCAATCTTGTCCGTTCTGAATTCTGTTCAGGCACCGCCACACATATTTCTTATCACCGCTACGGGTTATCCATTCTGTCCGTCTGTACTTGGCTCCGCATTCGCCACAGAATATTAAGTCGTTATAAGGGAACTTACCACTGTATTTTCCGTAGCTTTGTTTTTTATCAAACTTTTTGATACATCCACGTCGGCTAATTTCCTCTTGCACACTGTCGAACAGGTCACGTTCTACGATTGGCGGATGATGGTCTCTGATATAATACTGCGGAGCTTGACCTGTGTTCTTTACCTTTTTCTTTGAGATTGGATCAAGAGTTAATGTCTTTGAGGTCAGGACATCACCTGCATACTTTTCATTCTTAAGTACTCTTTCCACCGAGCCGGGCGACCATCTTTCTTTACCTCTCGGAGAGGGGATTTCTCTTTCGGCAAGTGCATTGACAATTTGTTCTATGCTCATACCTTTTATGAAGCAGTCGAAGATGAACCTGACATTGATTGCTTTGCCGATTTCCACTGATATGTTTTTTTCATCGTCCTGACTGAAGCCGTATACTCCGTTAAAGTTATAGCAGCACTTACCCTCACGGTATCTGTAACTTCTGCCCATTTTTATATTTTCACTCATCGACTCACTTTCGGATTGAGCGAATATGGTATGCAGTGCAATGAACATCTCGGTCGTATAGTTGAGGGTATTGATACCTTCCTTTTCAAATATTACTCCGACACCTAAATCCTTAAGTTCTCTGATGCATTGTAAGCTTTCAGCGGTGTTTCTGCCGAATCTTGATACAGATTTTGTTACTACAAGGTCTAACTTACCCTTTCTGCAATCTTTCATCATTCTCTGAAACTCAGGTCGGTTATATATGGATGTTCCACTGATACCTTCATCGCCGTATATATCTACATATTTCCAACCTGCCGTTTCTTTAATCATTTTGGTATAGTGTTCAACCTGAGTCTCAAAGCTTTTTGCCTGTTGCTCTGCCTCGGTGCTGACTCTTGCATAGGCACCGACATTCAGCACTCGCTTTGCACCATGCCCTAAATATGATTTTGTTGCAGGTATTTCGATTACATTTGCCATCTTTAATTCACACTCCTTGTTATTAATTTTCCGTTGGTAAGTAGTATGGAAAGCTCATCCTTACCGCCTACATAAAATTTTGATATAATTTTCTGCATAAGCGGAAGATGAGGCTCTGTAATTATTCCATACTTGCAAAGCTCTTTTTTTATCCTTTCGGTAACTGCACTCATATCTGTTTTGATACTGTTTCGGAATTTGATTTTTGCAAGCTCGTATATGTCTGCAAGCACTTCATCCTTATCATATTCCGTCAGCATTTTTATGTAGATATCGTTTGCCATATCGTCTGTCAGCTCATCATCGGGAATTGCGGTTATAACGGGTTCGTCTGCAAGGCTTAAATCGTCTGCAATTTTGTTAAGCAATTCCGTTATGAGATTTACAAGTCGATTCTCTTTAACGGATTTCGCCGGGCAGACGGAATTGGTACATTTATATGCCACAGACCTATTCTCGCCATAGCATTGATTCTGCCTTTTTATCGGTGAACTGCATATCGGGCACTCCGAATGAGTCCGCAGGAAGTTATCAAGCTCTGCTTTTTCGGGCGGTTTATTTACGACTTTTGAAAGCCTTGTTTTGTTCGCCTTGTTATAGAGCTTTTCTTCTATGATTTGCGGATAACCGTTTCTGCCGATATATTTATCGTTTTCAATTATCCGTTTTACCATATTTTTATTCCATTTGTCAGAATCAATGTTGTATCTGATTCCGCTTAAGGTAAATCTTTCAGCAATTTGGCTGTAGGATTTTCCTGCCGCATACAGTGTAAAGGCCGCCTTTACAAGTTCTGCCTCAGTTTCTTCAACACAAAGTTTGCCGTCAGCTATTTTGTAGCCGAATGCAAGGTAACGGTTTGCCATTTATAACACCTCCTTTTTGCTAACCTCGAGACCCATTCCATTTATTAGGATAAAGGTTATTACTTCATTATCTGCTTCAATTCTGCTTACAAGATTTTTGAAGCTCTCAACATCGAATTTGCCTATTGCACAAGCCGATTCCATTTCTCTTATGATTTTTCTTGTCTTGGAGATAATGTCATCATATCGGTTGTTGTGCAGTATGGCATTTTTCTTTTTGCGAAGCTCCATTGTTTGCTTATCAAAGCGGTTAAGCTCCTGAATATAGAAAGCAGGCTCTATCAGCTCCTGACTCTTTAGTCTTCGGAGCGATAAAACCTGCTCTGTATTCTGTGCGATTTGCATGTTGATATCAGCAATTCTATCTTGCTCTGCCTTGTTTATACGCATAGCCTCTACCTGTGTTAAGAACGGGAGAAGGATATGCTCATAATTTGCTTTCAGCTTGTTATACATTTGAACAAATGCCTTTTTAAGCATTTCTTCGCTTACAGGCATTGCCTGACATTTGTCTGTACCTTTATCGTGTGTTCTGCATACCCAAGTGTCTGTACCGTTTTTATGTCGGTAAGTTGAACCGCAGTGCCTGCAATATATCTTCTTTGCAAAGATACTTGCATTCTCGTTGTTTTCCTTGGCATGCTTTTCACGCCTTGTCTGCATAAGCTCGGCTGCTTTGTCAAAGTCTTCCGCACTTACTATGGGAATATTGGCATTCTCTGCATAATACATCGGCAATTCGCCTGTGTTCTTCTTTTTCTTATACGGAAATCCTGTTTTAAAGGATTTCTGGAACAGGGCACCGCCTTTGTATCTTGGGTTATTTATGATATAGCTGACACTTTGCGGTGTCCAATGCACCTTGCCGTACTTATTGGGAATTTTATCTCGCATAAGTCCATCGGCAATTTTGCTTGTACCGCTTCCTGACAGGTATTCGGCAAATATTCGTTTGATAACCTCGGCTTGTTCTTCGTTAACCTCGAATTCAGTGCCGTTTAATGTATAACCGATTGGAGGGTTGCTTTGAACAAATGTACCCATCTTCATTCTCTGGCGGTTTGCCATTCTGCCGTTTTCAGCAGTAGAGATTGACTCCTGTTCTGCCATTGCTGCTTTTACAGATATCATTGTAAAGTCAGCAGGCTTTCCCGAATCAAGACCTTCCTCTTCGAATATCACGGTAACTCCAATATCCTTGAGATGTTTTACTGTTCTTAGGCACTCTGAAACATTTCTGCCGAAGCGTGAGACTGATTTTGTAATGATAATGTCCATCAGTCCATCCTCGGCATCTCTTATCATTCGGTTGAATTCACTGCGTTTGTCCTCTCTTGTGCCTGTTACACCTTCATCAGCATATATGTCTACATATTCCCATTCGGGTGTATTCTGTATCAGGCTTGTAAAGTGCTGAACCTGATTATGGAAGGAGTATTGCTGTTCGTCTGAAGCAGAGCTTACTCTGGCATAAGCGGATACTCGCTTTAGCACAGGTTCGTCTTTTGTATAATTCCCTTGGATAACAATTACTTCTGACATCAGCTTCACGCTCCTTTCCATAATTTTTTCAAGACAACAATACCACAAATAACTTAATATATCCAGACAAATATTAAACAAAAACTAAAAGATTATGCTGAATTTTCTATCAAAGGCTCGCTTAATGCATCAAAGGCTTTGTCTATCAGCTTATCCGCTTCTTCATCGCTTATAAGGTTTGCTTTTAATAGGTTTAAAATCATAGCCTTGGCAATAGCCTTTTCTATTTCTATATTCATAGATTTCATATACATCATCCCTTTCCAATTATATTCACACCGACTTCCGCTACAGTTCCTGACCTCTTGCCTTGCTTGACACCGACATCGTGTTTGCATCTCTTGGTGCGCTCATATCGTGGCGTCACTTCACCGAGAATGTATCCCTTGCGGTACGGCTATTTAGTTTTCAAGGTTCAAATCCCTGATTGACATTTGATTGTCTATCGGGTATAATGTTTGTAATGAGTGTAACACAGGTAAACTTTCAAATCAATACTTCCCAAGTACCTTGGGGAATTGGTCAAATTACTATCGGGGAGAGAATTTATGTTAGAAAAACGCAGATTAGAGGATAAAAAGGACGATTACGCAAGCTTTAGTGCAGAGTTTTATGGCAATAAAGT
>JAZNIJ010000048.1:0-4320 GCA_045577455.1 Eubacteriales bacterium | reverse complement strand
CTCTCTGGCTTCATTTCGAGGCTGACAATCCTTGTCGGCAAATTAGAAATAGGTATCAGCGTTTTAGGCTGCTCCGATGCACTCGCTTTGTTCAGCGTTCCTCTGAGGTTAAATGTTTGTATCTGTGTAGTCCGTTTCTTGTCAATGCTGATAACTTTGTAGAAATCAAACTTACCTAACAAATACTCAACTAATTTCTTCGGTATGTCGCTGTTTTCCTTGTAGCTTCGTTTCAATTCGTCCATGAACGCCGTCAACAGCGGTATATAAACATCGTTTTCTTTTGAAGGTAATTCTCGCCATTTTGTGTGCTTTGCCTTTTCTTCTTCAAGATATGAGAAAATCGGTGCTATTGCTTTCCAGTAGTCGTCCGAACATTTTACACCAAACCATTTTTCCCCGAAGTCCAACCCCTTTGCAAGTCTGCTGTGTTTAACTGCAAAATGGTTGTGCTTAACACTCAAACCTATTTCCCAATGAATATTACGGCGTACAATCAAAATATCTCGAACATCGCCCTCTTCACCTTTGCTGTCGGTCTGTATGCTTAAAGTCAACATATCGGTACCGTCTTCGATGATTAAAGGCTCTAACTCAAAAATCGACTCAACGGCTGCGGCTGCACTTTCTACAAGCGTAGCTCTCAAATCTTCTTCAATGGCTTCCCACGCTGACAATGCCGCTTGATAACTGCTGTTGATTTCGATTTCAGCAGGGCGTATCCTTTTGATTTCCTTTTCAAGAGTGATTAGGCATATATACTCATATGCTCGTCCTTGATTATTACTTTCTTTACTCATAAAATACTCCTTTTTACGAAAGGGCTTCTTTGATAGCCTTTGCTATTTCATATGCTAACAGAACCGGAACGGCGTTGCCGATCATTTTATAGCCAGTATCGACTTCGTCATATATAAATTCAAAATCGTCAGGAAAGCCCTGTAATCTTGCACATTCCCTTACTGTCATACGGCGGTACAGATGTTCATAGTCTGGCTCGAAAATGCGTTTGTTATGAGAAACAAATCTCATTTTAGGAGCTTGCGGATGTAATTGACATTGTCTGCCGCTTGCTTGAACAGTAAATCCTTGCTCGTCCCATGCTCTTACTCTGTTACGGCTCATAAAGATAGTTGAATAACCGCCTATATAATACTCGTGATTTGGAACTGTCAAATTTTTGTTAGCCTTGTTTTTTTCAAGAGCCGGTACTGCTGTTGCTTGTAAATCTCCAATGGCTTCTTTAAGAGTTACTTTATCCTTTTCATTCGGTGTTGTCGGCTTTGGAAAATCAAAATTGATATTCAAGTCTTTTCTAAAACCGATATAAAATACTCTCTTTCGGTCTTGCGGTACGCCGTAGTCGGCTGCATTTACAAGGGTTATTGTGACATTATATCCGCAGTCTTCAAACATTTTAACAATATTTTTGACAGCTTCTGAGTGCCTATTTGCTAACATTCCCGAAACATTTTCAGCCAAGAAAAACTTCGGCTGTTTTGTTCGTAGTATGCGTATGTAATCATAGAAAAGCTGTCCTCTGTCGTCTTCTATACCTCTCAACGAGCCAGCCTCGGACCAACTTTGACAGGGTGGACCGCCTATAATTCCGTCAACGCCGTCGGGAAAATCGGTTTCTGCTATGGACCGTATATCTCCCTTTATCAGCGGTGCTGTGTGGTTCTTCTCGTATGTTGCCCATATTGTTTTATCAAATTCATTTGCCATAGCGATTGTAAAACCTGCTTTTTCAAAGCCAAGGTCTAAACCGCCTGCACCTGAAAACAGACTAATCAATTTCATTTTTCGATGCACTCCTATTTTACAACATTATACAGACTTTTCTACATTATTATATAATTATATCATACTTTTGTGTACTTTTCAAGAACTCCATACTATTTTCAGCATAATGCAAAAAAGACATTCCGTACAGAATGCCCCTTTTATTCCGCTACATTATTTGTTTGTACTCCGTTTGAATAGGTCTTGCATTTTTGCTTCCATTTGCTTTGCTCGGTCTTGGGTTTCGCCCTTTTCGATTATGATGCTTACGATATCGCCCTCTGCGGCTTCTATCGGTAAAACATTTATTGGGATATTCACAGTCGATAAGTCCGCCGTTTCCAAAACAGCAAAATCGCCCTCAAATCTATCTATTGTAAATTTCATAATTTTTTACCTCGTTACTGTGGCGGTTGACAGCGTGAGCAAGGAGTCAGCCCCATTGATACCGCTTCCGCTACTGTTGTTTGTATTCTGCTTTTAAGATAGGAACAGCCGTCCCGATGATATTTCTTTCCGGTCTTTGTTCTGTAAACAGTTACCGACTTGTTTTGAGTTGCAGAAGGTCTTTCTTGTTCGGTTTCTTCTTTTACAATTTGGCTCGGTGGTGGTGCATTTTCTTTTATATTAGATGCTTTCTTGTCAACAGAAATGTTTTCCTCGCTGTCGGCTGTAATGATTATCGTGCCGACCTCGTCCGTTCTGTATATATCTGCTCCGTTGCTCTTTAATACTGATAATGTGATGCTATCGGGGTGTCCGTATTGGTTGTTAATGCCACAAGATATGACGGCGTGCTTTGGAGATACCGCACTAATAAAGTTACTGCTTGATGATGTCTCTGAGCCGTGATGCCCTACCTTTAAGATATCCGCCTCAACAGATGCACCACTTGAAATTATCTCGCTTTCGTTTCTGCTTGTAGCGTCCCCCATATATAAAAGCTCTGTCTTGCCGTATGTGATTTTTACAACTGCCGACCATTCGTTAAGGTCGGAATAAGAACTCCCGACAGGTGATAGTATATCCGCTTGCAGATTGCCGTCTTTGAAAATATTTACTCCGCTTTTCGCGGGAATAAGTGTAATATCGTTGTCCTCAATGGCATTGAGCATATTCTCAAAAACTTGTGATGTATGCGACTTTTCGGGGATATACATAGCTCCTATTTCAAAGCTATTCAGTACAGTTGCCATGCCGCCGATGTGGTCTGCGTGTGGGTGCGTTCCTATAACATAGTCAAGTCTGTTATGATTTAACCCTTTAATATATGAAACAATGCTGCTGCCGTCGTGTGAATTACCTGCATCGATTAACATAGTCTTGCCGTTCGGTAATTCGATAAACTCGCAGTCAGCCTGACCGACATTGATATGGTGCGACTTGATTTTGCCATTATCAGTATATCCCTTGTCGGCGTTTGCTCCTTGTGAGCTCTCCGTTAAAGGTGACGGCGTTTCTTCCGCTGTGTCTTGTGTTATGTCTGCTGCTTGCGTGGTTGATATCGTATCCTCGGCTTGTTCGATGCTATCACAGCCGCACAGCATAGATACGGATAATATAACCGCAAGAAACAGAGATAGTGACTTCTTCACGAAATCGCCCCCTAAATTAAAAAAGTGCGTAGCCTACCCGAAAGCAGAGCCACGCACCAAAAAACGCAGGGACTTTGCTTCCAAAGGTTACCACACACTTTTTTTATCATAACACAACTTACTCACATAAGGGTATGAAGAAACAAAGTGTACGCTTTTTACATAGCGTACCCCTCATATGAGTAAATTATAATATTTAGTTG
Organism: Eubacteriales bacterium; assembly: GCA_045577455.1. Taxonomy (GTDB): domain Bacteria; phylum Bacillota; class Clostridia; order Oscillospirales; family CAG-382; genus SIG653. The sequence continues at coordinate 737 of JAZNIJ010000048.1, read as the reverse complement.
TGTTTTGAAATAAAAAAAGATGTGGTAATTAATATTTTACCATAAAAAGTTACAGATTGCAATATAAATTAAAAAAATCCGTTCCGGATTGACCCGAAACGGACGATTTTCTACATATTATATATATTATATAGTTTTCTCGGTACCGTGGCTTGACTTCTCACTCCCAAGAACACCCCGAAATTTTACATTGTTACATAAATATTACAGTTTGATTACATTTTGAAATTTGATATCACAAACGCTCCAACATATGATATAATCATGCTGTGAATAATTTAGGGCATCTATTATATCATATATTTTTGTTCTTGTCAACCCCGTAATTTCAACAAAAAGACCATTTTTGATAAAAAAATCAAAAAAATTTGAAAAAATTTTGTGCATGGGTGTTGACATATGAAAAAATGCATGATAGAATAGATGTATACTTAAAGAAGTGTATACACCCTCAATTATAGTATATCATAGAATAGTTGAGAAGTCAAGCATTTTTTTAAGTTCCTCTACAAAATTATTTGTTTGGTGGGCTCGGCTAGGAGTTTGATTGGTGGTTTCCTTGCTAACCCGACTGTGCTTGCAAGCAGGTTATAGGGTAATTCTCTATATTTATGGGTGGAATTAAATATCCGCACGGTGACTTAGCTTATCCGTGCAGAAAGCGAGGTACCTGCTCTATGAAAATCTTTGGTAAAAGAGCTTTGAACTTTACTGCTGATGATGGTCGTCAAATTATA
>JAZNIJ010000047.1:0-7223 GCA_045577455.1 Eubacteriales bacterium | reverse complement strand
TGTTTTTATAGATTTTAATTTTTAAACGAAAAACGAAATATATCCCATATAGATTATCTTCTTCATTTTTGATGAAATGATGTATTAAAAAACACTCTGAGATATTAGTATTTTTCTCAGAGTGTTTAAATTATAACTTTTTAAAATATAAAAGTGAAACAGCTTCCCTTGTCTATTTGACTTTCGAGGGTGATAGTTCCTCCATGCAGTTTTGCAATTTCCATTGCCAATGCAAGCCCAAGACCTGTTCCTGCACTGTTTCGTGATTTGTCGGAACGGTAAAAACGCATGAAGACTTTTTCTTTTTCGTTTTCTGAAATCCCAATTCCGTTATCCGTAACAGAAAGATGATTTTTTCCGTTTCTAACATCTAATTCAACTTTAATTTCACCATTTTCTTTTCCATATTTATATGAATTACTGATAAGATTTGTGAGAAGTCTCTCAAAAAGCTCTTTATTAACTTTTGAAATGATACCTTTTTCAATGCTATGAGAAAGATTTATATTTTTCTCTTTTATAAGGGACATATCATCACAAATGTTTGAAACTAATTCTGAAATATCGGTTTCAACGAAAGTATATTCGTCTTTTTTGTTTTCAAACCTTGAAATATAAAGCATATCATTTATCAATATTTCCATTTTTTTGCTTTGTCGCTGAATAACTTCGAGTGATTCTATGTATTCGTCTATTTCCAATGGAGATTCCAATGCATATTCACATTGAGCAGAAATAACTGAAACAGGTGTTCTTAGCTCGTGGGATGCATCGGAAGTAAAACGCCGTTCTTCTTCAAATGCCATGTCAAGTCTGTCAACCATTTTATCAAACTGTGTTGCCAGCACCCTTAGCTCGTCTGTGCCTTCGCCCATATTTATTCGTAGCTTCAAGTCTGTTCCATTATTTATTTTCTTCGCCGCTTCTGTTATTTTTTTAATTGGCTTAAGCACCTTACCTGCAATTAAAACACCAATAACTATTCCTATTAAAACGATGAACAAAAGAACCATTAAAGAAATTTCAGTGATTTTAGACAGTTTTGAATTTTCCTCTTTTGCCGAAACAACGCCTCTCAGCCAAAGTCCTTCAAATGTATTATCATTCAGCTTTCTGTCAAATATGTAGTATTTTACTTTTGAAACAGTTATTGTTTGTATAACTGTATCAGAAAAAGGAATCTCGGAGAGAGATTTTCCAATGGGATTTTCCCCATATATCAAAGTTCCTTTTTCATCGTAAAGCCCCGTTGATATTCCGTTTGTTTTGTTTAAAAAATCGTCATCAACTTCAAGAAACCCACCGTTAAAAGGGATATATTCATTGTATTTGTCGAATTCTTCATCGGATAATATGTAATAATATTCAATTTCATCAACATTGTTTTCAACAGTTTCTATGAGTGAATCTCTTACGGTTTTCTGGAGTATGGAATTACTTACGGTTATAACGGTTATAAATGTTACGGAAACAATAATTATCAGTATCACCGAAAACCAAAGGGTAACTTTTGTTTTGATTGACATAATACCTCCTGCACCCAATTGCATTTTCACTTTTTTGAAAATTACAATATTTGAAAGGTGGAATCTTATTCTTCTTTTATGATATACCCCAATCCTCTTACGGTGTGAATCAGCTTTTTATCAAATCCATCATCAATTTTTTTCCGCAAATAACGGATATAAACATCAACAACATTAGTTCCGCCTTCATAATCAAAGTTCCAGACATGGTTTTCGATTTGTTCTCTTGACAATATGCGCTCCTTGTTTCTCACAAGGTAAGAAAGCATTGTATATTCCTTTGCAGAAAGCGGAATAACTTTATTCCCTCGTTTAACGATATGTGATGCGCAGTCAACAGAAAGGTCGGAGATAGAAAGAATATTGTCGGAAAGACCGTAAACAGGGCGTGTTATAGCTCTCAACCTTGCCATAAGCTCCTCAAGTGAAAATGGCTTAATCAAATAATCGTTAGCACCGCTGTCGAGCCCCTTTATTCTGTCTTCAACAGAATCCCTTGCAGTTAAGAAGATAACAGGAGTTTTCTTACCGAGCTTTCTCAAATGCTCTAAAACTTGAAATCCGTCTGCTTTCGGCATCATAATATCAAGAATAATTCCATCATATTCTGCAGAATCAATGTGAGCTATTGCATCTTCACCGTCAAATACAGCATCAACTGTATAACCGTTGTCTTTTAGCTTTTTGTTAACGATTTGGTTTAAATCCTTTTCATCTTCAGCAAGTAATATACGCATTTCAACCTCCTGCAAAATAGTATGGGCAATAATTCTGAAAGTTTTTATTTTTAATAAAGCACATTTTGCTCATCAACATAATAAAAACAAAAGATTAAAAGACAATTAAAACTACTTTTTCTTTTTGGAAACAGAAAATCCGAAAGACCCTCTTTTAGTTCCTGTTGCGTTATATGTTCCGTGGGAGTATGTTATAAGTCCCATTTGTTCGAAATTCAGTTTTCCCTTTGAATCAAAATATTTTTCCTCCGCATCAACGCAAAGAATTTTTGAAATAAACATATGGTGGCTGCCCAGCTCCTTTATTTCTGTAACCTTACATTCTATAGATACAGGAGATTCTTTAATCAAAGGAGCGTTTATTAAATTTGCTTTTTCTTTTGTCAATCCTAACTTATCAAATTTGTCAACATCTCTCCCAGACCTTACTCCACAAAAGTCCGTTGCAAATGTAAGGTTGCTTGTTGTGAGATTTACAGCAAATTCCATAGTTTCCTTTATTATTTCAAAAGAATACCTTTCAGGTCTCAGGGAAATATATAACATAGGGGGAATTGTGTTTATAATTCCTGTCCAAGAAACAGTAACTATGTTGGATTTTTCCATATTTCCGCATGAAATCATAACTGCGGGAAGAGGTGTGAGCAAAGTGCCTGGATTGATTTGTTTTTTCATATATTAAATCCTTTCAAAAAAAGTGAAAATCAGCAATGTTCTTTCATTTTTATGTATTCTGTAATTGCAGAGTTACACATACAGCGTCTATGCCTTAACAAAAGGTTGTTTTCTCTTGTAAAGTGAACACGATTTGTGAGAAGAACAAAATAAAATGAAGTTTCTTTATCAACAAAGAAAAATGTGCCTGTGTATCCCGTATGTCCAAATGAGCCATTTGAGAATAAATCTCCCGAAGAAGATAATCTATCGCCCTTCACAACAAATCCAAGCCCTCTGTCTTCGCCAGGAATATGTTTAGTGTGGTTGATAGTTGCTTTTTCCATTGTACGGCTTGTTAAAAAGCTGTTGTTTCCCAATGCCATACAGAGCTTTGCAATATCCTCTCCTGTTGAAAAGACGCCTGCATTTCCTGATATTCCATTAAGAAAACAAGAGTTTTCATCGTGAACAATGCCTTCTTTGTATTTTTTTAGCTTTTGGTTGTATTCTGTTGGTGCAATTTGCCCTTTGTAACCCTTATTGAGAGGGTTGTACATGGTGTTTTTCATTCCTAAAGGTGCAAAAATGTGCTTTTCAGCCGCAACATCCAACGGCTCACCGTAAACTATTTCAAGTATTTTTCCAAGAAGGATATATCCCATGCAAGAATATTTCACTTCTGTACCTGTTTTATATTCAAGAGGAACGGTTAAAATTGCTTTTGTAGCATCTTCGGGAGGAAAACCGACTTTTTCAATATCAAACCAAGGCGCAAATCCACCGCTGTGGGTCATAATATCAAAAATTTCGATTTCTCTTTTGTCTTGTGGTGCTTCGATGAATCTCCAAAGAGAATCCCTAAGGGAGATAAGCCCGTTTTCAACCGCTTTTAAAGCTAACATTGTTGTTCCGATAACTTTACTGCAAGAAGCCATATCAAAAAGGCAATCATCGGTGCAAGAAACAGCATTTTCGGGAATTTTTGTAGGTGTTATATCAAAACAAGGTGATGAGTCCGTAAACCAGCGTGAAAAACCAAATGCTTCCTTGCAAATAACTCCGTTCTTGTCTCCAATAACGCAAACGGCAGATGGATACCGTCTTTCGTTGATTCCGTCTTGCACCATTTTTAATGTGTTTTGAAAATAAATATTATTTTTCATATAAAATACCTCAAAATTAAAATGTTGCAATTATATTTTTAGTATACATTATTTTTTTACTCTTGTAAACTATTTTTTATAAAAAACAGTTGAAAAATTATTTTTTGTATGCTATAATAATTTCTGTATGAAATAATACAGCAAAAAGGAGTAAAATATGACTTTTAAAACAAAAATAAGATTATTGACATTTATTTTGGCAATTATTACAGTTTTTTCAATGACATCCTGTAGCAAAAAAGGCGGAGATATGGAGGATGCCGGTTCTGAAGAAGCAAAGGTAAGCGTAGACCCAAAACCAGATAAAGAAAACGAAGCATCAAAATTTGCTGAAGAATACTATAATTGGATTAAGTATAAGGCATTTTCCATTGAAAACGGATTTATTTCTGCCATGAATAAAACGAATTTCCCCCAAGAGTTAGAGGCATATTTCTCTGCATTTGGTGATAAAAGGGAAAAGCATTATGCAGACATTTTCTGCCCTGTGGAAATTATCAATGCAACTCTTTCTGTTTCTCAGTATGAGTCAGGGAAAAATTTTATCCACGAGGTTTCTCAACTTAATAAAAACAAAAACTGGGTATATTCAATAAAAATGTCAATTTCCGGAAAGGAAAATCTTTATGAGCTTATGCTTTCTGAAAAATCAAAGGCAGCAAAGCTGAAAAAATATGACGATAACGGAAATTTAATTTCTTTTCATGAAGTTGTTTTAACCAACGATGGTTATATTGCTGTAAACAGGGGAGACATAAGCAGCGGTTCATGGACATCACTTCAGCTTTTGTTTAAAGCAGAAGAGGGATATTGTACAATGATAAGCGGTGGCAATAAAGAACCATCAAGTATATATGAAACATCACTTCCTGCAGGATTTGCAGGTAAGTAACAGCTTTGGACTGAAAAAATGTGTTAGGGAGAAAGGAGCACGGGATGATAAGAGGAAATATTCTCACAATCGGTTTTTCCACAGTTGAGCTTCAACTCTCCGTTCCCGAAAAGGCACAGAAAAACTCAAAAAGGGTAAAATCTGAAAGATACAGATTTACCGCCTGTGGCAAGGGTGCGAATTCCGCAATAGCAATCTCACGGTTGGGATGGAGCTCTATGCTTTGTACTGCTATTGGCGATGATATGTTTGGCAAAACATTTGTAAGAATTTTTACAGATGAAAAAGTTGATTTGCGATATGTAAAAGCAAGTCGCAATGCCCAGACATCGATAAATGTTGCCTTTGAAAACGGAGCTGGAAGTGAAGTATTCGTTCCTTCTGCAGGTGGAACTATAAGCCCAACGGATGTTGAAACAGCGTTTAATGTTATGCCGGATGCGGTTATAACAAGTTTGGAGATTCCTTTTGAAAGTGTTTTAAAGGCGTCACAATGCACAAATGTGCAAAACACAATGTTTATTCTTGATACAACAGGCATAACACCTGATATGGATTTGTCTTTGTTGAAACGTGTTGATATTGCTGTGCTTGATGACGAAGACCTTGCGGCAATAACGGGAGTTCAAATCAAAAGTATAGATGACCGTATGAATGGCTGTATAAAGCTGAATTCTAAGCTCAATGTTAGATATACGGTTATAGATATGAAGCAAAAGGGATATTACATATACGATGGAAAATATTGTAGCTATGTAATGCCCGCAGACCTTCCTGCTGTTAATTCTAAAGGAAGCAGAGATGCTTTTGTTGCAGCTCTTGCGGTTTCAATGTTACGAACAGATGATATTAAAGATTCTGTTGATTTTGCATCGGTTGCAGCTTCTATAGCAAGTAGCCGAGAGGGCGGTTTTGAATCGTATCCAACAGAAAGAGAAATACGGGGATATACTAAAGGATAAGACATTTTAGTTAAACCAAAACTGATAACAGAAGTTTATATTAAAAAAATGGGCTTTCTTCCAATCTATTAAACATTGGAAGAAAGCCATTTTCATATACTGTTATTTTAAAAGTGGATTTATTTGCTAATCGATATGTTATCAGATTAGAACCATCATTTTAGTAATATTAAAGTTTCAGTATATGTATTAGGTGTTTGAGTTTTACAGCGTCTTAAAAACATTACTGTTTGCAACCGCATTTTCCTTTTTCAGGTGGGAGATTGAGGCAACAATCGTCTGTGTATGGGAAGAATTCCTGAACAGGGAAATTCATTTTGCTAAAAATACAGCATGGGTTTGTTGATGTATCGCATGGGGTGCTGTCCTTTTCAGGTATGCAGAAGGTTGTTGCAGGAATCATTATCTCAACAGGGCGTTCCATTCTGATAATAGAGAAAACACCAATTGAAACAAAAAGCTCATTAACCCCGTAACCGTCAACGATATTACCGTCAAAGCTGTTTCTTATGCAATCAGGTATTGTGTCAATATGAGGACGGCAATGTCCGAAGTTTTTGCATTTTTCGACTATTTTAACATCAAGGCAGATTGGCTCAGCAACTTCAACAACAACTGTTGGAAGCGTTGATTGAGTTTCACATTTCAAAGCTGAAATATCGGTGCAGAAGCTGTTTGCATCTGGATTGGATTTGAAAACGCTTACATTTTTTTCACTTCCAAAAAGAATAATTTTTTTGTCAAAAACGGCAAGCCCGTTTATTTCCTGAGACCTTCCACCGCAAACGCAAACTTCAAAGCAAATGCAGAAATAATATCTTATGCAAACCTGAAAATAACCTTTGTTAAAGGGAACAGGTTCAACGCTTATATTTGTTCCTGCAACATTTATAGATTTGCTTCTGATGGCGCTTGCTCTGTCTAAAAGCTCCTGAAAGCAATCTGGAATATAAACTTTTATGTCTTCAAGACAATCTTTGTCTTTTGCTGAATCGAAAACTTTGTTAACGCTAACGCAACAAAGTGAATCGTTGGATTTTGAAGAAAATCCGCAGAGGGGTTGTTTATCACCCATAAAATATTCCTCCGTTGATATTGTACAAGTTAATAAGTGATTATCATCACCTATCATTAGGTTATGCGTGGGGGTCGAAAAAGTGAAGAAAAAAAAGCAAAGGTCGAAAAAAACAGAAAGGAAAAAGAAACTATGTAAAAGATTTTCCGTTTATAAACTTTACTAATGTAACTGCTAAAACAATAAAAGATAGAATTTCGGATTATGTAGT
>JAZNIJ010000046.1:0-5904 GCA_045577455.1 Eubacteriales bacterium | reverse complement strand
TCCGTCTTGGTTGCAAAGAAACATCCATATGAATATTGTAAAGCACTTCCGTATCCGCTTACAATAGTTCTTCTGGGTACATAAGTTCCACTTATGTCATAATGTTCTTGTATCGGATTGTTTCTTACCAGTTCACTATCTCTTACATCACCAAACAACAAACCCACAAGTCCCGTCGAAAACATAGTTTCGCCCGGTTCATTTGTAAGTACTACAATTCCAAGTCCACTTTCCGGATCAAACTGAAGATTCGCTGTACAGCCACCTGTATTACCACTATGTCCCAATGTAGGAATCTTAAACTGTTCTACCCACAATCCGTGACAATTCTCAGCAATATCACTGTCTCCATGAAAGGAAGTTGCCGTAAACATTTCATTTCTTGTTTCATTACTCCCAAAAAACGGGCAATCAGTCGCTACAAACCCCTGAGCAAATTTAGCCAAATCACTTGTAGTTCCTATTGCAGCACCTGCAGGATAAAGTTGTACCCAGGAATGGCACACTCCATAATCCGCATTATATTCTTCCTGCGTATATCTTTCGTAACATTTTAACTTTTCTCTTTGATTTCTTACCCAGGCATTATCTTCTATGTGCATACCAATGGATGTATTCTCCATGCCCAATGGTTTAAAAATATTTTCATTCACATAATCCACATAAGACATTCCACTAACACGTTCCACAATAAATGCTGCAAGTGCTGTCCCCCAGTTTGAATATGCTGTATGCTCACCCACATGATAAGCCTGATAACACTCACATGCCTTTACCGCTTCCTCAAGGCTACCATAAAGTTCATCTTCCGTTGCCAGCTGGTTTTCATACATTGACTCCTGAAAACCTGCATCATGATTCATCAAATTCAGCATGGTAATCTTTTCATCCTCATATTGTAGCTTTGTAAGAAAGCCTTCGGGAAGATATTCCCTGATATCTGTTTCAAAATCAAGTTTGCCTTGCTCCTTTAACTGCATAACAGAAACCCACACAAGAAGCTTTGAAGTGCTTCCCCATTCGTATACAGTCTCTTCATCTGCAAGAATACCGGCTTCCATATCCGAATATCCATAGTAACCTTCATAAATAATTCCTGACTCATCAAAAACACAAGTACCAACAGATGCCAGTCCTGCCTCGTATTCTTCTACATAGGCATCTATCTCTGTACCTATGTCATCATAAGCTATTCCTGAAGGTGTGATTTGTCCTGATGCATATACATTTTGCGGTATCATCATAACCAACATAAAAATGACTATAAACATTGCAAGTAATTTTTTCATTTTAAATTCTCCTTTTTGATTTTCTGGGCATATGATATCCCAAAAATCTTACAGGAAAAATTGATTAACATTAACTGAATATTAAAATATATAAATGTGTACGGTTTTCGCCAAATTATCCAGTTATACCGTGCGGCACTCGCAATCCGCTTCGCTACTTGCTCATGTACGGCTTTCGCCGTATGTCGCCATATCACAAAAGACACCTCTGTAAGCAAGCTTACTCGGTGTCTTTTCCTCATGTCGCCGCACGGACTCAATGCTCCAACATATTTTCAATAAAAATCTGAATGTGTCAAGTAAGGGGCAAAAGATAGACTATTGACATTTCAATTCATATTATGTAGTATTCAATATAAGAAATGGGTTTTACGACCGTACAGTTTTTACTCAAGCGGGCTACTCGTTTCTTTTTTTGTTCTCAAAAAATCGTATAAGTATAATTTCCCATCTTCATCGTGCCTTACTAACATTCTTAATTTATAAATGTTATATCTTTGAACTTCTCCCATATCATTATAAACCGGCAATGCCAACCTGGTATCATAACGATACCAACCATATTTTGCTTTATCACCATGTTTATTATCATAATCCACAGAAAAAGATTTATTATCTGCTATCTGAATCAGTTCGCTAATCGCCACTGCAGCATTCGCTTTCGCTTTTAAATTTGGTCCTTTTAATACTGTTTTATCTTTCCCATGTGCAAACTCATCCGGAAAATCTTTTCCAATATAAATTTTTTCCGCCGTTTCACTAATTTCATAGTATTTTCCAATGTATTCTTTTAGATATATTTCAATCTCATTCCATTCTTCTATCGTCTTTCCTTTAAAACGCAGATCATTAATCAAAACTATTCTTTTACCTGTTGGTTCTGTAATGATGGTTATATTATTATTCAATGATTTCTCCCCCCATGCACTTAGTCCTCTTCCATTTTCTTCTTTAATTCTTCATATTTCAGCTGGTATGCAATTAGTCTTGGAATATACTCAGGTGGCTTTCTACGCCCTGCCTCCCAATCCTCTATTGTTCGAAGCGGAATGCCAATATATTCTGAAAATTTTTTTCTGTTTAATCCTGTTTGAATTCGGAGTTCTTTTATTTCATTTTGAATATCCATATATTTATTCCTCGTATGTTGTCATTTTTTATAGTATATCACGCAAGTCATAACAACGCAATGCGTGGTTTTGATATTTGTGAAATAATGACATAAAACAATAATAGCCATCACAAAGAATCTACTTTGTAATGGCTATATGTATAGTTTTATTAATACTTTCAATTGTCCTGTTCCTGCACCCTCAAGCCCTGAAACAAACTTTTGAATTTTAATTTTTCACATTCTTCTACAAATCATACTTGCTGATTTTTTTCCTATCATTTTCATACTTCTTATACGCTACTTTACTTTTTTCGTCGTCTCTTCTTCCGCGTTTCCTCTTCTATAAAAGCTTTTCTTTTCAGTTCTTCTTCCCTGAGTATTTCTATGTAAATTGTGTGATGCACATAACTCGCCCCCACAGAGCAAACTGCCATTCCTACACCGATTAGTAAATCAATTCCATTTGTCTTATTTGTCTCATTTGTCAAAGAAATCGCTGTTATTGTCTTTCCAAAAATATTTTGCCCTGTGGAAACATAAATATGTCCCATGATGGGCGTGACTTTGTTGTAAATTGTAGCCGATACTTCTGCATCGGCACGTTGATTGCTCTCTACCCCCACATACTCGATATGATACTTATACTCTGGCCCCTTTGTAGCATAAGTTCGCTCCTTGTGCCTCTGTGACACATACGCCTCTTCCACTGTTTTAGTATGCGGCAATATACAGGTTCCTGCCCCCCAGCAAAACATTAACAACACCACAGAATAAATCACACAACGACTTATAATATCTTTTATTTCCGGAATCTCTATTGCTGTTTTAGCTATTATTCCCGCGAAATCAATACAGGATAAAACAAAGGCAATCACAATCAAAAGTGCTACAATGCCTGGCTGTAAGGGAAATTCAAAATTGGGATAAACAATCCACAATAACTTCAAAAAATATAACGGCAAACCCAGTATCAGAACACTAGCCTCTGCATCACTCGTCATACGATATGGCAAATGACACAAATAAAAAAGTTTTAGAGATAAGAAAAAAGCAAGCACTAAGCCAATCTGATAATTGACCAAAAACAAACCGCTTATGCATAGTAAACTTAAAATCAATACAATTCCGTGTTTTGCACATCGTATATATTTTTTCTTGCTTGATTCATTACTGTACATCACACTTCTCCTATATCTATCAATTTATCTGTTCTACACATCTGCATAGGCTATCCATTGTCTCCTATAACCGATAGAACTCCTCTTTTTTTCTGTTCTAAATCTCTCTACTATCTTATCCTGCGATAAACATTGTTTTTTTCTCGCTATTTCTCTGAATATATTCTCACCATCAACTTCAAGTTTCCGAACTTATTATATCACACAGTACAACAATAATCTAATTAAAAGATACTTGTGTAAGCCTACTCCCTTCTGGCAACTCCGTGCAACATTCGCAATCCGCTTCGCTACTTGCTCATGTACATCTTTCGCCATATAAAAATCAAAAATAACACAATCCTTAGCGAGCCACCTCGCACGATTGTGTTATTTCCGCTTTCTGCTTGGACTTTAGTGCTCCAACATGTTTTCTATAAAAATCTGAATGTGTCAAGTAAGGGACAAAAATCACAATTTTTTGCCCTCTTTAATAAATTCTAAAATATTGATATGATTTATCCCGTTTCTCTTCTGTAGTAAGTAGTCTGTTGTCACAACATACTTTGCAAAATTATCTCTAATCATTTCTAATGGTCTATATTCTCTATCCTCAGTCTGTTTACTCTCATTTATTGTATACGCAACCTGTATATAGGAATAATTCTGCTGTGTATCTCTAAGAATGAAATCACACTCCAGCTTACCAATTCTTCCAACACTTACAGAATAATTCATTCCCCTGGAATATAAATATACCATATTTTCCAGTGCCGGACCGTAATTTATACGATTGTCCGTATTAAAAGCAAAATAGAAAGATGTGTCTGCCAAATAATACTTTTTTTCTCCACTCAGAGCTCTTTTGGATTTCATATCAAATCGGTCGCATTTATAAAGAATTTTGGCACCAACCAATGCATCTATATATCGCTTCAAAGTAGCACGCTGTACAGAAAGACCTACCTTCTCTAATGATTGCTGAAGGCTTTGTATGCTCATAGTCGCGCCGTAGTTATTTATAACGAAACCTCGAACTGCTTCAAAAACCTCCACATTACGAATCTTAACTCTTTTCTTTATATCCTTTTCAAATATTTCCTCTATTACAGATTTTACATATACCTGCTTTTCTTCTACAGTATCAAATCTAACTGTACGCGGAAATCCACCTTCTCTAAGAAATTTGTCCAGTTCAATATTTATATTTTTATCTATAGGTTTTTGATAAAATTCTTTCATCGAAAGATATTCATTGAAATTGAGGGTAAAAAGTTCAAACTCAACATATCTTCCCGTAAGCTTTGTCGCCAACTCTCCGCTTAGCAAATATGAATTTGAACCGGTAATAAAAATAGAATAATCTCCATCATTTCTGAATGCATTGATAATTTCCTCAAAATTTTTAATATTTTGTATTTCATCCACAAATAAGTATTTCGTTTCCTTTGTAGTGGATAACTCATCTACTATCTTTTCAAATTCGTCATCCGTTTTAATTTTTCTATATTTTCGCGAATCAAGATCCATATATATAATACACTTTTCACTAACACCGGACGCTATAAGTTCATCTTTTATCATCTCCATAAGGCTTGATTTTCCACATCTTCTGACACCGGTAATTACTTTAATTATATCCGTATCATGGTAAAATCCTCTTATCTTTGAAAGATATTGTTCTCTACGAAATAGTTCCATACTTATCACCTCTTTCCATTATAAGTATATCTGAATTTTATATGTTTAACAACACATTTTTTGTGAAAACTTCAAAAAATGTGTTGTTAAACAATCATTTTCTCCTCTTTATATCATATCAATATTCTTGCAGATTCGAATTCCTCAGCTTATTCATATGCCAATGCACAAAGCCAAAAACTAAAATAATAACAATAATTGCAATCATAATAGAGAAAATTGTAATAAAATCAAAAATCAAAAAATCAGCGGTTTTGATTACAATCAAGGTACATATTGGCAGAAAAATAATGCTTGTAATAACTGATGGAATAAACTTTCTTATATAAATACTAAGCACTATGTGAATCACAAAATGCGCGGTTAACGCAAGCATCAAGCCATACCAAAAGGCAAACAGAAAATAATTAGGAAAATAATATGCTACCAAACTGACGCCAAAAAATGGGACAAACTCTTCATAGACTCCTACCGCAAATATATCTGTTTTAAAATTTTGGTAAGATTTTGTTATCTTAGGATAATTCTTATAAACCCATGGATTCTTTCTAAAAAACCATCCAAAGCCAACAATCTCTTCCATGTCATGAATAATAAAAATAACAGGTAAAAGTAATAAAAATTCTTTCATGTTCACCTTCTT
>JAZNIJ010000045.1:0-3829 GCA_045577455.1 Eubacteriales bacterium | reverse complement strand
CGACTTTTAACGCAAGTCCTGCGTCAGTGCATTTAACACTGCCCTCAACAGTCCATATTGCTCAAAGAGTCTTTGCGGAACTCACACCATAATCCACTCGCTCAAAAAGACCTGCTTTGACTTTTTTCTGCCTCAACGGTTTTAAATATTAGTTTTATACTATTATACCACTTTATGTGATTTATGTCAATGCTTTATTAAAAAAATATAAGGCTTATTTATAATATGTAGTCATGGGGTAATGGTATTATGACAGTTTTTTCGATATTCTGACGGTGATTTGCTTTTTATTTTTTTAAAAATTCTTGAAAAATAATTCAAATCATCAAAACCCACTTCAAATGCTATATTAGTTATATTTTCATCGGTGTTGGAGAGCATGACTGCGGCTTTTTCTATGCGGAATTCATTTATATATTCTGTTATGGATTTGCCAATATTGTTTTTGAAAAAACGACACAGATGCTCCTCACTGATAAAACATAACTTTGCAAGTTGAGAAACGGTGATTTTCTCGTGGTAGTGGTTTGAGATATATTCGAGTAAGATATTTATTCTATTTAGCTTTGAGCTATGTGAAGTAGAATCCTTTGCGCTAAGATGTGATTCTGTAAAATTTCGTATGAGATATGCTATTAGCTGGTATGCATTACCCTTTAAAATCATATCACTACATTCTGTGTTTGTTGTGTATTCTTTATACATTCCAATGATTGTTTCTTCAATATATTTATCATTGTGTATCAAATTTTCCAATACAATTTTATCATTAAAAATCACATCCTGAAAAAAAGGGGGATAAATTAGTATAGCAAAATAACTGACATTTTCTGAAGCTATAAATGAGTGAATTTCTGTGCTGTTTACGACCACAAAATCATTTGCACTCACAGAAAAATTCTTACCGTTACAGGTAAACATACATTCTCCTGAAAGGAAATACAAAAGCTCCATATGTTCGTGCCAATGGGGTGCAAGGTAGAAGGAGTCCGAAAATTTCATAAATTTGACTGTAAAGTTATTTTCCAATAAGGGAACTTTTTCATATAAGAGAATATCTTTCATAATACCACCTCATATCAAAATCATGCTAATAAAAGATAAAAATATTCTTGTTCTTTTAACAGGATTATGATACACTAAACTTAAATAAAAGTCAAGTGAGGAGGAAAACAAAATGAATCTTGGAGTAGTAGTAAATCTTGAGGATATGGAAATCGACAAAAGATTTAAACAGGTAGAGAAGTATGGTTTTCACTATTGTCAGCTTTGTTGTTGGAAACAGGAATTGTTTACGGATGAAGTTGTTAAATTAGTTTTGGATGCATGTGAAAAATATGATGTGAAAATTTCTACCTTCTGGTGCGGTTGGGGAGGCCCTACAGCCTGGAATTTTTATGAAGGACCTCTTACATTGGGTTTAGTCCCTGTTGAATACAGATATGACAGAATGAAGGAACTGATGAAGGGTTCAGACTTTGCTAAAAAGCTTGGTGTCAAAAATGTAGCAACACATGTAGGATTTTTGCCGGAAGTGCCATATAGTCAACAGTATCAGGAGGTTGTATGTGCAATCAGAGCAGTTGCAGATTATTGCAAGAATAACGACCAGTATTTCTTGTTTGAAACAGGTCAGGAAACACCTGTAACACTTCGTAGAACTATTGAGGATGTTGGAACGGGAAATCTTGGTATCAACCTTGATCCTGCAAATTTAATTCTTTATGGAAAAGCAAATCCTGTAGATGCATTGGATGTATTCGGAGAATATGTGCGTGATGTTCATGCGAAAGATGGCTGCTATCCGACAGATGGAAAGAACTTGGGCAATGAAGTTCCGATTGGTGAAGGTAAAGTGAATTTTGAAGTTTTTGTAAAGAAATTAAAGGAAGTAGGCTATGACGGCACACTTACAATTGAACGAGAGATTTCGGGAGAAAAACAGATTGAGGACATTATAAATGCTAAAAAACTATTGGAGGAATTGATATGATGAAGGTTGCTTTAATTGGTATCGGTGGCATGGGAAAGGTGCACTTTGATTCATATAAAAAAATTGATGACGCAGAGGTTATTGCAGTTGCTGATGTCAGAACAGATATGGCTCGGGAAAAGGTTGAAAATGAGAATATCAGAATTTATGCAACCATTGATGAGCTTTTAGAAAATGAAAAGCCTGATATAGTTGATATTTGCACACCTAGTTACTTGCATACGGAAATGGCAATAAAAGCGTTAGAGGCAGGAGTACATGTTCTTTGTGAAAAACCGATGAGTCTTTCGAGCAGGGAAACACAAATGATAATTGATGCTGCAGAGAAAGCAGACAAGCTGTTTATGACTGCTCATGTGGTACGATTTATGGCACCATATATATATTTAAAAGAAATAGTTGACAGCGGTGAATTAGGCAAACCGATACATATTGAAATGAAGCGTTTATCTGGTATGCCGACATGGAGCTGGGAGGATTGGATGCGTGATGTAACAAAAAGTGGCGGAACTCCGATGGATTTATCTATTCATGATCTGGATTTTGTACAGTATGCATTTGGACAACCCCAAAAGGTTTCAGGTGCATATCAAAAGCTCAAAAATAATAATGACCACATCACATCAACACTTGTATATGACGGATTTTCAGTTACGGTGACAAGCGGTTGGTTCAATGCAGAGATTCCGTTTAAAGCGGAATATATTGCCATATTTGAAGATGGTTATGTAGAATATGTAAATGAGCAGGTTGTGAAAAACGGCGAAATAATTGAACTACAAAAAGGCGAAATCAGCGAAGACACAGGAATCAATTTGTCAGGAGCTGATGGATATGCTGATGAGATTGCATATTTCATTGATTGTGTAAAGAATAACGTAAAGCCTGAAAAAATAACACCACAAAGTTCGCAAAACAGCGTAAAGCTTGTTGAGAGTATACTTGAAAATTCAATTTTGCTTTAAAGTTGTTTGTGACATCGGGATGCTGTAAACTTATTTATAACTGAGCAAAGGAGCATCCCAATGGTATAAGTAAGATTAATAAAACAAATTAGCCGCATCGGGAAGATGTGGCTTTTTATTAAAGAAATGGAATAATATTACCTTCATAAATATATTGTTATTATGACAATAGAAATTTGTCACAGCGGTTTTAATTATGCCAAGGTACAAATTAAGTCCCATTGAGAGGGCAACAGAAAAAGAAAGAAAAGAAAATTTACGAAACATCATGAAAGGTCTCGATGTAAAAAAATTTCAAGATCTTAAAGATGTATTCAAGCTTATGGTGGGAGAAATGCTTGAAAATGGGCTTGACGATGAACTCGGTTACAGCAAGTATGACTATCGAAATAAAGAAGTTGAAAACAGTCGTAACGGTTATTCTAAAAAGACATTAAAAACAAGCTTTGGAGAAACAGAGATAAAAGTCCCTAGAGATAGAAATGGTGATTTTGAACCACAACTTGTAAAGAAAAATCAAACCACCCTTTCAGGTGACATTGAAGAAAAAATTCTGTCTATGTATGCTAAAGGAATGACAACAAGCGACATTGAAATGCATATACAGGATATATACGGCTTGGAATGTTCTGATACGACCATAAGTCGTATAACCGATAAAATACTGCCGGTTGTAAGAGAATGGCAATCCAGACCGCTTGAAGAGGTGTATGCAGTTGTTTTTATGGACGCTATTCATTTTCAAGTACGAAGCGAAGGACAAATTGTTAAGAAAGCTGTTTACATAGCAATCGGTATCAATATGGACGGACTTAAAGAAGTTTTAGGTATGTGGGTTGGAGAAAATGAAAGTGCCAAGTTCTGGCTTTCG
>JAZNIJ010000044.1:0-4984 GCA_045577455.1 Eubacteriales bacterium | reverse complement strand
GGTATCGACAGAATGGTAATGCTTATGACTGACTCATCAGCTATCAGAGACGTACTTCTGTTCCCCACGATGAAGTCATTGGATAAATAAGTCATCGTTATCGGTGTTATAAGTTACTATATATTACCAAAACGTACTGTTGTATCGTTTGGTGTACCTGATGAATTTACATCATACATCAAACTTACATCAAATGATATGTACTCTTTAAAATATGCGAAAAAATCGAACATTTGATTATATGACCTTGAAATGTAAAAGTTTCAAGGTCTTTTTTTGTACCTTTTACTGTTACTAAAAAAATGTATATACTTTTTTGCAGAATAGAGGAGGTATATATATGAGAACAAGTTTAAAGGAACATAGTCCTCATTTGGTCGATGAATGGTCAGAAGAAAACTATCCATTAACGCCTGAAAAAATAACATATGGATCAAACAAAAAGGTTTTATGGAAAGGTAAATGTGGTCATAAATGGTTAGCATCAATAAAAAACAGAGTTAATGGTGCCGGATGTCCGTATTGCTCAAATAATGCCGTTTTAAAAGGATTTAATGATCTTGAAAGTCTTTACCCTAAAGTAGCAAAAGAATGGTCAAAAAAGAACTTTCCTTTAAAGGCATCGATGGTTACTCCTTTTTCGAATAGAAAAGTATGGTGGGAATGCGAAAAAGGACACGAATGGTTTTCTTTGATTTCTTCTCGTACAGATGGTAGTGGATGTCCATATTGTGTTGGTACAGTTTTGGAAAGGCATGTAAATGACTTTAAAACGCAATATCCGGATATAGCATTAGAATGGTCAGTAAAAAACACATCCCTATCACCTGATGAGATAAGTCCGAAATCGAGGAGAAATGTATGGTGGACATGTAAAACCTGCGGCTATGAATGGAAAGCTGTTGTTAATGCAAGAGTAAAAGGTGGTGGATGTCCCGTTTGTTCAAATAGAAAAGTGTTAGTGGGATATAATGATTTAGCAACTACAGATAAACATATATTATCAGATTGGGACTATGAAAAAAATAATGAATTGTTGCCTACACAATTATCAAGAAACTCAATGCGTGAAATGTGGTGGAAATATCCTTGCGGTCATTCCGCAAAAGTTAAAGTATATGATAAGGTTGTAAAAAATGTTCCGTGTCCTAAATGCAAAGATGAATATGATGTGTTGTTTCCTAAGTTGGCTGTTATATATTATTTTCGTAAAAGTGGCTGTAAGGTAATATTTAATGAAGATAAAGTAATTGGATTGCCGATTGAATTGTATATACCTGATGAAAGAATTGCAATAGAGTTTTCCAATGAACCTGATAAGATAGAAAAAGTAAAGATGTTTATGTGTAATAAGAGAGACATAAGTCTTATTAAGATACGATATGAAAAGGACAAAAAGATAGAATTAGTAGATGAAATCAAAAAAATAATTGAAAAATGTAGGATAAATTATCAATCAAATCCTGATGAAGATATCACCAATATAAGAGAAATGTATATGAAACAAAATAATGACTGCTAAGACCCTGCTCGTTAAGAGCAGGGTTGTTTTTTACCCAAAATAGCAAAAAAACACTCAAAAGCCGCCTTTTCTGTAAACAATTTGTAAATAAATCGATTTCCCCCTGTAAAAATGGCCTCTCCCAGTGCGTATAGGTGAGAAGTTCATCACGGTGCTTCTCAAAGGGGATAGAAAGTCCTCAATGAACCTGAACAATTAAATACACATTTCATCAGATACGTTACTTGTGTTGACTATGAAAAGTCGAGCCGTGCTTGTAGGTGCGCCAAGACCTTCCGATTGGAAGCGAGCGATAAAACTTATACAACGAAATCCGAGTTGCTCTTGGTGGTGGCGATGACAGACACAAGGAATAATGATACTTCCGTAAGCGGCTGGCGGAGAACCCGGCAGAGGTGAGATTCCTATGGATTCAGTTCGCAACTGAACGTCTGATGATTTCCTAAGGTTTGAATTGCCGTTACAGGGGGTGTTTAGAACAAATGCTGTGTATTCAATTCAAAAAGGTTAAACAAAAAAATAAATGTAAAGGAGATGTTGTAATTATGATTCACGGACTTCTTGTACTTCCCGGATTATATGTAGCTGCGTTCTTACAGGTTTTCTTCAACGTGTTCGGTTGAGGAGGCTAAGGAATGAGTGATTGTATCGTAATTGCCCTTACTAATCAAAAAGGTGGTGTGGGCAAAACAACCACTGCTGCAAATCTTGGAATAGGACTTGCAAGAAATGGAAAGAAGGTTCTTCTTGTGGATGCAGATCCTCAGGCAAGTTTAACCCTTTCCCTTGGCTTCAAAAATCCTGATGTGCTCGATTGTACATTGACAAATGTTATGAAAAGAATTGTCGAAGATATTGAGCCTTCAGAAGAGTTTGAAGTCTTAAAAAATAAAGAAGGTATAGATCTTATGCCTTCTGATATCGGTTTGTGCGGCATAGAAGTTCAGCTCGTAAATGAGATGAACCGAGAAAGGGTGTTGAAATCCTATATCGATAGCGTAAAGGACAGATATGACTATATTCTCATAGACTGTAATCCTTCGCTTGGAATGATGACATTCAATGCTCTTTGTGCCGCAGACCGAGTAATCATCCCAACACAGCCGGAGTTCTTGTCAGCTAAAGGCTTAGAACACCTGCTCGGGACAATCGCCAGGGTAAAGAAAAGAATTAATCCTGACTTGAAGATAGAAGGTATTCTTTTAACCATGGTTGATGGCCGAACTAACTATTCAAAGGATGTTGCAAACCTCATAAGAGAAATGTACGGAAAACATATCAGGGTATTTAATACTGCTATTCCACGTTCAGTAAGAGCTGCAGAAACAAGTGCCTATGGTGTAAGTATTTTCACACATGATCCGCGAGGAAGTGTGGCAAGAGCTTACGGGGAATTAACAAGGGAGGTTTTGTGCGATGGCAAAGAACAGCACTTACGATATCGAACTGAAAGCGTTCGATGATTTATTTGAAACAGATGAGAGCAGAGCCGATATGAAAAGAGAAAGGCTTATGGATATTCCTGTTTCAAATATAAGGGACTTCCCTGATCATCCGTATCACGTAAAGGATGATGAAAATATGGCGGAGTTGGTAGAAAGTATCCTAACACGAGGATTGCTTCAGCCTGTACTTGTAAGACCCTTGGATGACGGCACTTATGAAATGGTGTCAGGTCACAGAAGAAAAAGAGCTTTTGAAATTGCAAAAATCGACACAATTCGAGCGAGAGTTTCAGAGCTGACAAGGGATGAAGCAATACTTTCGATGGTAGACAGTAATCTGCAAAGAGAAGAAATCTTACCAAGTGAGAAAGCTTTTGCATACAAAATGAGGCTTGATGCAATGAAAAGGCAAGGAATTCGTTCAGATTTAACTTATCGACCACTGGTCGATAAGTTAAATAGTAAGAGGGCGGGCGAATTGTTGGGTGAAGCTGTTGGTGAAAGTGAAAGACAGGTTCAGCGGTATATTCGTCTTACATATCTTATCCCTGAATTATTGGAAATTGTTGATGAAAAAAAGATTGCAATGCGCCCTGCTGTAGAGATTTCGTACTTACCGGAAGAAATGCAGTATTGGCTTCTTGATGCAATCGAATGTCAGGATGCTACTCCGTCACATGCACAGACGATTAAGATGCGAAAGTATCTTGATCAAGGAAAACTCACCCGAGAGGTTATAGATTCGATAATGGACGAAGAAAAACCTAATCAGCGTGAGAAACCTGCGTTCAGAGATGAACGCATAACTAAGCTAATTCCACCGAGCTTGTCAAATGAAAGGCAGTGCGAGTATGTCATAAAGGCACTGCAGTTCTACAACAGGCATAAACAGAGAGGTCAGGAGCGATAATATTTTCTTTCCCCCTTTCCACACCTATCCCTCTTTTTTATTACAGGCACTACCAGCCGAAAGAAGATAAGAGTTATAGGTAGATATTCACTTAAAGAGAAAGGATAACCAACTTATGAAAGTTGAAGCAAAGATTATCAGGACTTATGAAGGCAGAAATCTCAAAGCTCTTGCTGATATCGTTATAGATGAAGCAATTGTCATTCATAATGTCCGCCTGTTTGAAAAGAAATTCGCTAGTTATATCGGTATGCCTTCTGAAAAATGGAAAGACGATAAAGGTCAGAAACGATTCAGAGCAATATGCCATCCGATTTCTCTTTCGGCGGGTAATGCAATTTATGATGCTGTATATACAGCGTACATAAAATCAAAACAAAAAAATTCAAAACAACAAAAATTTTATTATTAAGAAAGAGGTATTAATTTATGTTCAATTCAATTAAAACATTCGCAAAAAATACAGCAGCAAAGGTTAAGAATGCCTTTGCAACAGCAGAAGCAGTAGCTTCATCAAAAGCACATGAAGTTCTTGACGGTACAGTAGCTGAAGCTTATGTCGATACAGGCGTAAAAATCCTTATCGGTGTAGTTCTCGGTGCTCTTCTTCTCACACTTCTCTATGCACTTTTCAATGACACAATCATGCCTACCGTAACAGAAAGAGTCGAAGGCCTTTTTGATTATGCAGGCTAATTAAATTTCAGGAGGTATTAATTTATGTTTAATTCAATCAAAACATTCGCAAAAAACACAGCAGCAAAGGTTAAGAATGCCTTTGCAACAGCAGAAGCAGTAGCTTCATCAAAAGCCCACGAAGTCCTTGACGGTACAGTAGCTGAAGCTTATGTAGATACAGGTGTAAAAATCCTTATCGCTGTAGTTCTCGGCGCTCTTCTTCTCGGCGGTCTTTATGCTCTCTTTAATACAACCATCATGCCCACGGTTACAGCGAAAATCACAGAACTGTTTAACTACGCAGGCTAATTAAATTTCAGGAGGTATTAATTTATGTTTAATTCAATCAAAACATTCGCAAAAAACACAGCAGCAAAGGTTAAGAGTGCCTTTGCAACAGCAGAAGCAGTAGCTTCATCAAAAGCCCAC
>JAZNIJ010000043.1:0-23846 GCA_045577455.1 Eubacteriales bacterium | reverse complement strand
GGATGTGCTCTTTTGTGTGAACTTATAAAGGGAGCATATGAGAGCGATATATACTTCTGCTTTTGTGTTCAGGAAGAGGTTGGCTGCAGAGGAGCTGCTGTTGTTGCAAGACGCATCGGTGCCGATGTCGCAATAATTTTTGAGTCTACCACTGCTTCGGATGTACCCGGCTCAAAGGAGCATTTGTACTCATCGTTTCTGGGCGGCGGTCCTGTTATCTCCATCATGGACAAAGGCTCGTACTCCGACAGGAGCTTAAATGACTTTATAGTTTCTGTAGCCAATAAAGAGAATATAAAATTCCAGTATAAAAAATCAAGTTTCGGTGGCAATGATGCAGGAGCATATCAGACAAGCGGTCTGCCGTGCAAAACGGCGGCAATATCTCTTGCCTGCAGATATATTCATTCACCGGTAAGCTGTGCACTGAGGTCGGATGTTGAACTCATGTTTAATCTGGCAAAACATGTGTGCAAAAAAATACATCAGTTTAAGACTATATAAAAAAACTCATAATTCTTCAAAATACTCTCACTATGATGGTTGACTTAAATGCTTTTTTGTATTAAAATATATTTACAAAGTTTTAAATTTTTTATAAAACGGAGGTAGGAAAAATGTTTCCAAAAATTGGTATAAGGCCCACCATAGATGGTAGAAGAGGTCCTCTCAAAGTCAGAGAATCTTTGGAAGACCAGACAATGAATATGGCGAAGGCTGCCAAGAAGCTTTTTGAAGAACATCTTAGGTATTCCAATGGTCAGCCCGTTGAGGTTGTAATTGCCGACACTACCATAGGCCGTGTTGCAGAAGCTGCAGCTTGTGCAGAAAAGTTTAAAAGAGAGGGCGTAGAAATCACCCTTACAGTTACACCCTGTTGGTGCTACGGCTCCGAAACAATGGATATGGAAAGAAATACCATTAAGGCTGTTTGGGGCTTTAACGGTACAGAGAGACCGGGTGCGGTTTACCTTGCAGCAGTTCTTGCGGGTCATGCACAGAAAGGTCTTCCCGCATTTGGCATTTACGGCCACGATGTACAGGACGCTACAGACACATCCATCCCCGCAGATGTAGAGGAAAAGCTTTTAAGATTTGGACGCGCCGCAGTTGCTGCCGCTTCCATGAGAGGTAAATCTTATCTCCAGATTGGTTCTATCTGCATGGGTATCGCAGGCTCTATCATAGACACAGCATTTATAGAAGATTACTTTGGCATGCGTGTTGAATCTGTAGATGAGGTAGAAGTTATAAGAAGAATGTCCGAGGGTATCTATGACGAAGCAGAATATCAGAAAGCACTTAAATGGGCAAAAGAAAAGTGCAAGATGGGCTTTGACAAGAACCCCGAGGAAATGCAACTTTCACCTGAAAAGAAGGAAGAGCAGTTCGAATTCGTTGTTAAGATGGCTTGCATAATTAAAGACCTTATGAGCGGAAACCCCAATCTTCCAGCAGGCTGTGAGGAAGAAATGGTTGGTCACAATGCCATTGCTGCAGGTTTCCAGGGACAGAGACAGTGGACAGATTTCTATCCTAACTGCGATTTCCCTGAAGCTGTGCTCAATACTACATTTGATTGGAATGGTGCAAGAGAGCCTATGATTCTTGCTACCGAAAATGATGTACTTAATGCATTTGGTATGCTCTTTGGAAAGCTACTTACAAACAGAGCACAGATGTTTGCCGATGTGAGAACTTACTGGAGTGGTGATGCAGTAAAGAAGGCAACAGGATATGATATTGAGGGTAAGGCTAAGGAAGCTGACGGATTTATTCACCTTATAAACTCAGGTGCCTGCTGTCTTGATGCAAACGGTGCTGCAAAGGATGAAAACGGCAACGGTGTTATGAAGCATTGGTACGAAGTAACACAGGAAGACCAGGACGCTATTATGGAAAATACAACCTGGAATATGGCAGACCTTGGTTACTTCAGAGGTGGCGGATTCTCATCCAGATTCTTAACAAAAGCAGAAATGCCTGCTACTATGATAAGATTAAATCTTGTTAAGGGTTTAGGACCCGTACTGCAGATTGCAGAGGGTTGGACAATTAACCTTCCAGACGAAGTTTCTGACAAACTCTGGGCAAGAACAGACTATACATGGCCTTGTACATGGTTCGTTCCCAGATGCACTGGAGAGGGTGCGTTCAAGACTGCATATGATGTGATGAATAACTGGGGAGCTAACCACGGAGCAATAAGCTACGGTCACATTGGTGCAGACCTTATCACACTTTGCTCAATATTAAGAATACCCGTTTGTATGCACAATGTTCATGAGGACAAGATATTCCGCCCTGCCGCTTGGAACGCATTTGGTATGGATAAAGAGGGCGCAGATTACAGAGCTTGTCAAACCTATGGACCAATGTTTAAATAATTCTAAGAAAGGGAATAATTAAAATCACTTTTGAGATAGATGGTTTTAATTATACATAAATTTCATGAAAATAATTTGGCTTGGACAGGCAGGGCTGCTTATGGAAACAGGAAGTCTTAAGATTATAATCGACCCGTATCTTTCGGACAGTGTTGCTAAGATTAATCCAAAAAACAAAAGACGGGTTCCTGTGGACGAAAGATTTTTAAAAATCATTCCTGATGTTCTAATATGCACTCACAACCATCTGGACCATACAGACCCCGAAACATTAGAACACTATCTTAAAAATGAAGAGAGTATAGTGGTTCTTGCTCCGAAAAGTGCCTGGGATGAGGTACGCAAGTTTGGCGGTAACCACAACTATGTAATGTTTAACAGACATACAGAGTTTACAGTGGGCAATGTAAAGTTTGCCGCTGTAAAGGCGGAACACAGCGATGTTCATCCTATAGGCGTCATCATCGAATGCGACGGTAAAAAATATTATATTACAGGTGATACACTGTACAATACCGACATTTTTGAGGATATTCCGGGTGGTATCGATGTAATGTTTTTGCCTGTTAACGGATTAGGCAACAATATGAATATGATAGATGCCAAACGCTTTTGCGAAAAAATAGAGCCAAAGGTTGCCGTGCCATTCCATTGCGGTTTGTTTGATGATTTGGATTTAAACGAATTTCGCTATAAAAACAAAATTGTACCAAAAATATACGAGGAGATGAATTTGTAATGAAAGTAACCGATATCAAAACCTTTGTTGTGGATTGTTTCAGGACAAACTGGGTGTTTGTAAAGGTTTATACCGATGAGGGAATAGACGGAGTTGGTGAGGCTACTCTGGAATACAAGGAAAAAGCACTTCTCGGTGCGGTAGAACATATCAAGGAATACCTTGTAGGCAAAAATCCCTTGGATATCGAAAAGCACTATCACGATATACATCGCGATGCATACTGGCGAGGCGGAGCTGTGCTTATGAGTGCTCTTTCTGCAGTGGAAATGGCACTTTGGGATATATTAGGAAAGCACCTTAATGTTCCTGTGTATTAGCTCATGGGCGGCAAAATTAACGACAAGGTCAGAATATATGTAAACGGCTGGTTTGCCGGAGCAAAAGAGCCCGAAGAATTTGGCGAAAAGGCAAAGATTGCTGTTCAAAGAGGTGTAACCGCTATGAAGTGGGACCCCTTTGCCAAGAACTATCTTAATATATCAAACAAAGAACTTGACAAAGCATTAAGATGCGTTGCCGCAGTAAGAGAGGCTGTGGGAAGCGAGGTTGATTTGCTTATAGAAGGTCACGGCAGATTCAATGTTCCCACAGGTATCAGGATTGCAAAGTAGTTGGAGCAGTTTAAACCTATGTTTTTTGAAGAACCTGTTCCGCCTAACAATATTGATGCTCTTAAGGAAGTAAGGGATAAATCTCCTGTTGCGATTTCTGCAGGTGAAAGACTCTATACGCGCTTTGATTACAGACCACTGTTTGACAAGATGGCAGCCGATTATATACAGCCTGATATATCTCACGCAGGCGGTATAATGGAGCTTAAGAAAATTGCCGCAGAGGCAGAGTCAAGATACATTCCGTTTGCACCGCACAATCCGTCGGGACCTGTTGCAAATGCCGCAACACTCCAGCTTGCAGCAAGCTGTCCCAATTTTGAAATTTTGGAGATTATGTATTCCGATGTAGAATGGCGAAAAGATGTTACAAACGAAAGTCTGGAATACGAAAACGGATATATCAAAATCCCCGATAAACCCGGTCTTGGTATAGAAATTAACGAGGAAGAATGCCTTAAGCATCCATATACTGTACATACTCTTCGTCATTATACAGGAGCGCTTACCGATATAAGACCTGCAAAGTCGGAATTTTATTTTTAGAGGAGATGTCAAAATGAAAACAGCACTCGTAACAGGAGCCTGCATAAATACAGGTGTAGCAATAGTAGAAAAATTTGCATCAGAGGGTTGGAATGTGGTCTTTACCGGCAGAAACTCCGAAAGGTTCACGCTGCCGAAAAAGAATATAACAGCAAATTTCCAAATGTAAAAATAATAGGCTATCACATAGATTCTCTTATAAACGAAACCACAGTAGACGAAAAGTCTGTGGAAGAAATGTTTGAGTTCATTGATCAAGAGGGCGTTTTTGTAGATACACTTGTATGCAATGCTGCTGACCAGGGACTTGGCATCAAGGTATTTGAAAACTCGCTTACAGACTTTATGCGTGTTATCAATACCAATATGACTTGGAACTATTGCCTTTCGGAACACGCTGCAAAGAGAATGAAAGAAAACGGTGGAGGAAACATAATTTTTGTAAATTCCAATACGGCATACAGAGCAATCTCCGACAGAATTGCATACTCTGCATCAAAGGGCGGACAGCTTGGTATGATGCGTGCTATGGCACTTGACCTGGGCAAATACAACATCAGAGTAAATGCAGTTCTGCCCGGTATGATAAGAACAGACAGATGGGAAAAGAACCCCGACTTTTACAAAGATGTCCCCTCAAGATTTACACCCATCGGCGATGTGGCAGTAGGCGAGGATGTGGCAGATGCAGTATGGTATTTTGCCGCACACGCAAGAAACACCACAGGTGCAGAGCTTGTGGTAGATGGTGGTAATACAATCCAACTTTATCCGATTATTAAGTAGTCAAATTGCGTTTGTTACAGATTTATATGGATATCTTTTTTAAAAGCAAGTGTAACTGTGTTGTTAATTAAATAAAATAATCTGCAATTAGCCTTTTAGTTAGTTTAAATAATATTAAAAACCCTTTACATATATTGTGTTTCTGTGTATAAGGTATATTTGTTGGATAATTTGCCAGACAGAATATCATTTTATTGCAAGATGATGAGATTTAATAATTGAATTATTAAAGAAATAGGAATTAAAATAAAAAATTATTAAAGATGATGTGAATTGATTTTATTTTAAAAGGCTGATGGTGTTACACTAACAAGTGAATAACAACAACCAATAATTGAAACGAAAAATAACTTTTGTTCTTTTGGACGATGTATTGGAAAGTTCATAATATGTAGTAGATTGGAGGAAATGAAAATATGTCAACTCTTGAATATCAGAATATAGTTGCAGAAACAGATAGAATACGAGGTATTGAACCTACAATTGACGGCTCATATAAGACAGTTCATGGTGTAAGACTGCCAATCAAAATATACATTCCGGAAGATAATTCAAAGATTGCAGTTTTGGCGATTCACGGCGGAGGTTGGCGTGCTGTGAAGGAAGATAGTGATACATGGGGTGGTTCGTGGATGAACTATCAGGCGCAGTATTACTATGATAAATTTGGTTACGTAACTGCTGCTATTTCGTATAGAGATATCAAAATAACAGAAGAAACTACTGTATTTGATCTTATAGAAGACTGTGAAGATGCAATTAAATTTATGAGAGAAAATGCAGACTTTAATAAGCTTATAATAATAGGAGATTCAGCAGGTGGACATTTAGCAGTAGAACTTGGTCTTGATGATGAAGTGGGTGCTGATATTATAGTTGCTGCCAATCCAGTTTTAGACTTAACAAATAAGAAGTGGGCACTTGCCGATAAGACTGAAGAAGATAAAATTAAGGCATCCCCTTTATTTAATACAAAAAAGACAGATACAAAATTCTTTGTAATGCACGGAAATGCAGACTTGGTTGTAGATTGTGAAATATCAAAGAAATTTTGTGAAGATATGCAAGCTTTAGGCACGCAGTGTGACTATATGGAATTAGACGGCATAAATCATGCGTTCTTACTTTCGAGATATTCATCAACCGATGAAATGATAAAAGAGTTTATGGATATAATTGATGCATATTTAGCGGAAAATTTATAAGCTATACATATTAATTTTTTAAATTGCTTGTGTCGGAATTATGGTTGTAGATGTACTATATGAGTCTATTAGCAAACAAACGAAATATGACGTTCTTTTTGCTGGTTAAGTCATATTTTGATATGTAAAAAAGGCAACATGCTATGTCACCTTGAATGCTAATGCTATTAATTGATACTAATTTAATATACCAAATTGAAAGAAAGGATTATTAATTAAACTATCTCAAGGATGTAGCTTTAATTAATTATGCAAATATTATGGAATTTAAGAAGATATTAGCAAACTATGAAGAACGACCGATAGGCCTTACAAAACCACCGCGTCTTTCGTGGCAGAGTGAAATAGAACAGGAATACTTTGTTGTGAATATATCAAAGGAATTCCATAGTGTTGAAGTACCTAATATTCTCGATACTGGAAAGATATTTTCTAATGATTGTTTTTATGACTGTGATGAGCTCAATTTACTGCCTTTTACACGATATTTCTGGCGAGTAGGTGTTGGAAATTCATGTGGTGAATTTGCATGGAGTGACGTACATGAGTTTGTAACATCGGCATTGAATCGTAGTCAATGGACGGCAATGCACTTTCGTAACTTTGAAACTGTAAATGTATGTATGGACAGAAAAGAGTTTCATCTTGATGCTTTGCCTGAAGCTGCATATTTTTTTGCAGCAGCATCAGGAGAAAAATCCAATGGTTACCATATATATGTAAATGGAACACAGATTACAAAGTGGATGATTATGCCCGGCCCACTTGAATATATGACAATGAGTGTAACGGGGTATGACATCACTGAACTTATTTCTTTTGATAATGTGATTAATGTTGACCATGTTTCAGGATTTAGCGGTGTTATTAAATTGTATTTTTCGGATGGAAGTACTCAGATAATTGAAACTGATAAATCATGGCTTTCTTATAGGGGGGAAAATCCATATACCCTTGGGTATAATGAAGGATTTACACCGACTCGCCACCATGGAAAATATGAGAGATTTGATAAAAACAAAGTACCAACTAATTGGTATCTGTACGGAGAGAAAAACGAAAAAACTTCGGTTCCAGGTGGGACTTTTTGGGGACCTATTAATATAAGGTATTCTGGTGTAAAAACCGGAAAACAAGAAACTATTGAGCCACAGAAAATTTATAAAGCAGAAAATGGATATATTTGCGATTTTGGAAAAATTCAGTCTGGTTTTGTAGGTATAAATGTACATAACTGTAAAGAAAAGATAAAAATTCAATATGCAGAACATATTGAAGAAGGGAAACCGGCAATAAGCCAGTATGGAAACGAGTATTTACCTATCTGTGAATTTTTGCCGATGGGATTAGAATGCGAAGAATATATACCATATTTTATGCATACAAGCTATCGTTATATTTATATAGAAGGACTTGATTATGAACCTCAAAAAGATGATTTTAAAGCGTATTTTGTGTATTCAAATATAGATGGAAAATCCAAATTTTCTTGTTCAGACTATAATTTGAGTTATCTTGATAAATGTATAAGACGTAGCTTCCGTTCATGTCTTGTTAATGTTCCGACTGATTGCCCGGGAAGAGAACGACGAGGTTGGACAGCGGATTCATTTGCTGTTATTGATTCTCAGTGTTTTATGTATAATATATATAATATATATGAACGTTGGTTCTGTGATTTACATGATAATCAGCGTGTTAATGGGTGGTGCTGTGCGGAATATCCTGATCAGACAGATCCGTGTATAGACATAAATTGGCCCATGCATATTATAATAAACCCTTGGAATATTTATGAGCACTACGGGGATATAAGAATACTGAAAAACAATATTGAAAACATGGAAAAATATTGTGAATTGTTGTATAGTCTTAGTGATAACCATCTGTTTTGCAAAAACTTATTTGCTTATGGTGATTGGGTGGCTATAGAAAAAGCTAGTTCAGATTATCTGGGCATAGCATTTTATTACTATGTAACAAT
The DNA here is from genome assembly GCA_045577455.1 of Eubacteriales bacterium. Lineage (GTDB taxonomy): Bacteria > Bacillota > Clostridia > Oscillospirales > CAG-382 > SIG653. The sequence continues at coordinate 15,585 of JAZNIJ010000043.1, read as the reverse complement.
GCTTTTGTCTAAAATAGAAAAAAAACTTGGTAGAGAAGAGTTATCAATAAAGTATTATGAACGTTCAGAGGAAATTAAAGCAGTGGTTAACAGACACTATTTTAATAGTGAATATGGATACTATGATACAAATACACAATCGGCAAATACTTTAGCGTTGTTTTTTGGATTTTGCAAAGATAAGACACGAGTTTTTAAAAATCTAACTGATGATATCGAAAAAAGAAATATGTTGACTGTAGGTGTATTTGCAAATGCATGGCTATATCAAGTACTTGGTGAAAATGGCAGAAATGATTTGGCATATCGTTTGCTGACCGATGAATCAGTTCAAGGATCAAATATGCTAAAAATGGTAAATAAGCTAAAAAATGAGACACTTAATGAAAATTTTACAAATATAAAAAACTCACTGAATCATATGTTTCTGGGCGGAGGACCTCAGACTTGGATTTACAGGTGTTTAATGGGGCTAAATCCTACTAAGCCAGGGTTTAAAGAATATATACTAACCCCGTATTTACCGGACAAGCTGAATGATTTAAATGTAGTTATTGATGCTCCAACCGGCAGGATTGGTTTATCATGGTCTCGAGTGTGCGGCGGTATAACACTTACAGTAATAGCACCACCTAATGCTGTTGGATGTATTATTCTTGGTGGACAGAAATATCAACTGACATTAGGTAAAAATATATTTTATTATAATAATGATGAGTGGAAACAATCGTAAAGAAATATAGTTTAGGATGCTGAAAAGTATGTTCGAATACAAGATTTTTTTGTATATTACTTGCTGGTGTTTGTGGAATGTTAAGTATGACAGCTAATAAGATTTACAATTCATAGATTTACTCATTAATTTTTTGCATTATCTTATACTAAATTAAGGGTGCAAAAAAATAAAAGACTGATATACTTATGATACAATGTGTTCATTGATAAAATCTTAATAATTTTATTAAATAATCTAATAAACAGATTAAAAGTTTATATATATAGTATAATGAGGTGAGTATTATCAAAAACGGAAAAATTTGGAAAGATGTTGACGGTAATAATATACAGGCTCATGGCGGGTGTATTATTGAACATAACGGAGTTTATTACTGGTACGGAGAGCATAAAGGACAAGACAACTGCCCTGGTCAGGAAAGAGTAGATGTTATTGGTGTTTCATGCTATACTTCAACGGATATGCTTCACTGGAAATATGAAGGTCTGGCATTATCCGCAGATACAGAAAATCCAGAAAGTATGTTACATCCATCTAAAGTGTTGGAACGTCCTAAGGTTATATACAACGAAGACACAAAACAGTTTGTTATGTGGTTCCATTCAGATAGTGCTGATTACACATATGCAGGTATAGGAGTGGCGGTTGCTGATAATCCTTTGGGTCCGTTTGTATTACTATACACAAAACAACCAAATCGACAGGATAGTAGAGACATGACTTTGTTTAAAGATGTCGATGGAAATGCATACCTAATACATTCTAAAGACTGGAACAAAACATTAAATATCGCGCGATTAACAAAAGATTACACCGATGTTGATGGTTTTTATGTTTCTGTGTTAGTAGATCAAGAACGTGAAGCACCAGCTATATGCTTCCGAAATGGCATTTATTATATGATTACCTCAGGTTGCACCTGGTGGGAATACAACAGCGCTTTATATGCAACTAGTCAACATCTTTTGGGTAAATGGAAATTGATTGATAATCCTTGTGAAGGATCGGGATACAGACAAACCTTTAAAGGTCAGAGTACCTACATATTCACAGCGAAAAATCAGGACTATATTTTGCTTGATCATTGGAAGCCAGAGGATTTGCAAAATTCCGGGTATAGCATTTTACCAATTACCTATGATGAGCAAAATCACATGACTGTCACATGGGTTGATGAGTGGAACGGAATATAAAAGCTATACTGTTTTGCACGAAAAATATTTAAATATATAGGATATAATTATAGAGCTTTGATAATAACAATACGGTTTTGATAAAACGTAATTTCACACAAAAAGGGCGGTGTTAATTTTGATTAAAGTATTTGCAAATGAAAAGGAAAAAGAGATTAGAAAAGCCTTGGTCTATACTGTGCCGTATCAAAAAAAATATGGTACTCATTATGCCATTATTACTGATGATAATATAGATGTTATTCGAATAAAGTTTGATATAGAAGTGAAAAGCCTTCTTATAAGACCATTGCGATTTGAGATTGATTATAGAATAGTGGACACTAATACTGTTGAAATCTATCCCAAAAATCGTTATAACTTCTCCGTTGAGCCGAATGGGGATATAAATGAATCAATATTGATTTTTTGTGGAAAGTCAGACAAGATAGATGCATCAAAGTATGAAAATATTATATATTTTGAAAAGGGAAGACATTTTGCTGACACAATAGAAATAAACAAGGACAATACACTTGTATTTGTTGACGAGGGTGCTACAGTTGACGGACAAATCATATTTCGTGACTGCAACAACGTGGCAGTTGATGGATTTGGTGTGCTTACTTATGAAAGATATACCACCCGCACAAGGATGATTGTGTGTGAAAAATGTGCAGATGTAGAAATTCGAAATCTTACAATCAAGGGTAGCACCAACTGGAATGTTTGTTTACAAAACTGCGACAGGGTTCATATAGATAATGTAAAGATAATTGGACATCATGGAAATAGCGATGGAGTAGATGTTTGTGGTTCGAGAAATGTTCTTGTAGAAAACTGTTTTACTCGTGTATGGGACGATTCACTGGTAGTGAAAGGCTTTGACACAGGTGATGTTTTTAACGTCACTTTCAGAAACTGTGTTTTGTGGAATGACTTCGCAAGACCTATGGAAATTGGTGTTGAAATCCGTGCAGACAAAATGCATGATATTTTATTTGAGGATATTGATGTTATTCATTCAGTGACTAGGTATCCTATTATAGGAATTCATCATGGTGATAGAGCAGAAGTATATAATGTGAAATTCCAAAACATAAATATTGAACATACACCAGGTGCACAACTTTTTGATTTGCGTATTACAAATTCGGCGTGGAACAAGGACAATAAAATGGGGAAAATTCATGATGTTTCCTTCAAAAATATAAATGTTTTAAGTAATTCAAATACTGAAAATTTACCTTATCATTCCCGAATTCAGGGATATTCTGACATAAATGATATTTCAAACATATCTTTTGAAAATATCAGAATTTTTGGAAAAGCAGCAAGAACGTCCGAAGAATTAGGGCTACAGATTTTCGATTATGTCTCAAATGTGAACGTTAAAGCAGGGGAAGGTCCGTTTATAAACAGAATTAAAACAAAAATTTCTGTTGAAGGCTACGAACTTTGTGAAGACGGTTATTACAACGTAAAGGTTAGGACCACATTTAAGAACATTTCGGATTGTTTGAAAAAGGGCAGTTGCCAACTTAAATTAAACCCATCATGGATTTCACAATATGACAAAACAATTGATTTTGAAGTGCCTCCTGACTGCACTTCAGAGACTACAAAGGAGATCAGGCTTCCCGCAGGAAAATATTCATTTTCTCTTGATGGAAATGATCCGGATTTAGAAGGAAGTATAGAGTTTATTAATCTCGAAATGATTCTTTCAGATAGCTTTGCATGCAGTCCCGTATACAGATTCTCAGACAATTACGGCAACAGCCATGACGAAGAAATAAGATTTGCACTTAAAGATAACATTCTAATGATTAAGTCAGATTTAATAAAAAACTACGATTTAACTTTATATGTTGCAAAACCTGTGCAAGCTGAGCTAAACGAGATACTATTTTCCATAGAGGAAACAAATTCCGGACTTGCACCGGCAATTCTTTTAGGCAAGGACGGGCAAATTGTTGAAGGCCCACAGATAGGTTGCCCTGAAGAAATTGCATATGTATTTAAAAATTATCCAAAAGTTGATATTAAGAGTATTAAGATTTATAAAAAACTGATTGATGTCGCATATATATCATTGCCACATCTTGGTATAGATAATATTGATGATGGATTTTTGATGGAATTGGTGATTCACGATGGCTCGGAAAAAAGGTACGAGTTTTCACTTTTTGGCTCACCCATACCAAAGGATACTTCAATGGTTCCGCGCGTTATATCACATATGTTTGTAAAAGTAGAAAGCAGAGGTTGAAATTATGAATAATTTAAAGCTATTATTTCAGGGAGATTCACTTACTGATAGTGGCAGAAACAAAGATACAACGGCCCCTAATTCTGGGTTGGGAGAAGGGTTTGTAGGACTAATTGCATCAAGACTTTTATTTGATAATCCTGATATAGAAATTTACAACAGAGGAATTGCCGGCAACAGAATTGCAGATATGTATGCACGTTGGATTGAGGACACACTTAATATTTCATTCAATGTCATAAGTATCATGAACGGAGTTAACGATATAGGATTTTCCATAAGACAAAATCGTGGCGCTGATGCTCGAAAATATGAGTTTATATATGATCGCATCTTGTATGAAACAAAAGAAAGTCATCCCGATGCCGATATGGTTTTATGTCAGCCATTTTTGATCAAAAGAATATATGAAAAAGAAAACGACATATATGAAGATTGGGAAAGGTGGAACACCGCTATCGAGGAACGCGGGGAAATTGTGCGCAAGCTATCAAAACAGTATGGAGCATTATTTGTTGAGTTCAAACCAGCAATCGATGATGCATTAAAACGTGCACCAGCAGAACACTGGTCTTTAGACTGTATACATATGACCCATGCCGGAAATGAGTTGTTGGCACGCACATGGCTCAATGCCGCAACCCCTATTTTGAATAAGTATTCCATAATAAAGAATTAAATATTGACTAAGGTGACAATATTGTCACTCTGTCGAAAAAAGCGATACACATGCACTTAAAAACGTTAAAAAGGATGGTGTAAAAATGGCATTTATAGATGAAAAGAGAGAATATGAAATAACTGATATGTATCCTAAGCGTCCATTGATGAACTATCTTTGGAACGAGGAATATATTATGGTTATAAATCAGTTCGGCTTTGGAAAAGGTCGTATGTCCTCGGAGAACAATTTCCAGAGAGATATTGTAAGAGATACGGATTCCAGAATTATTTATGCTAAGCTGAACGATGAAATAATTGCTCTAAACAGGAATTATACTGATGAAAAATTTGATACATTTAAAACCGTTGTTGGTCTCGGATATTCAAAAATTATCTCAGAATATAAAGGTATCAAATCTGAATTTACTATTATAGTCCCCTCTAAAGGTAAACGTGAATGTTGGAGACTTAAGTTAAAAAATACAGAATCAGAAAAAAAGGAATTTGATCTATATTCTTTTGTGGATTTTGATGCAAGTATAACAGAGCATCTGTCATGTACATATGGCGATTTTAATGATTCCTTAAACGGCGTATATTTCAGGCATAATGTGTATAACAGCCCTACAGAGTACCATGTAGTGCATTTTGCTTCTAACTGTGGGGTTAAGGCATATGAAACTGCAAAGAAGAGATTTATAGGAACCTATGGAAATTATATTTCCCCCGATGGAATAAAGAATGAAAAATTAAGCTCATTGGACAATTCGTTTGATGCAGGAACTGTGGCAGTTTTACAGTCATCAATAACATTGATGCCCGGAGAGGAAAAGACGGTGTTTTTTACTTTGGGAGCAGAAAAAAATCTTGAAGATGCAGTCTTAAACTCAAATGCTGTATTGTCTGAAGAAAGCTTTGAAAAAGAGCTTGAACTCTTGGATAGGCAATCCGGAAAATATGACGGAAAAGTTTATATTGACACACCGGATGAGGAGATAAATCGTTTTGTTAATATTTGGCTTAAAAGACAAATGGAATTGGGCAAAACCTGGGGTAGGGTATATAATATGGGTTTTCGTGATATTATGCAGGATATCGCAGGTTTTATACAACTTGACCCTGAAATTTGTCGTGAGAAAATTTTAAACTGTGTGCAGTTTCAAAAACAGGACGGAAATACTCTTCGTTCATGGGTTCCTATCGACAGACGCAATTACCGAGATGGCGCCACATGGTTATTATCATCGGTTACAACATATCTGAAGGAAACCAAGGATGTAACAATACTTGATGAAAAGATAGGGTATTTTGAAAGTGAAATTAAAGAAACACTATTTGAACACTGTATAAGAGGAATAGACTTTTTATACCGTGAAGTTGGAGAGCATGGACTATGCTTGTGGGGCGGCGGTGATTGGAACGATTCCTTTGACGGTGCCGGACTTAATATGATAGGAGAGAGCGTTTGGTTATCTATTGCGACTATAAAAGCAACAAATGACTTTTTAGAACTTCTTTTATGGCTAAACAAAACAGAACTTATAGAGAGATATAGTCAAAAACGGGATAAAATGAAGGATAATATCTACAAATATGGTTGGGATAAAGACCATTTTATTTACGGTATAAATGACTGGGGCGAAAAAGTTGGGTCATATGAGACAAAGGAAGGACAAATTTTCCTGAATCCGCAGACATGGGCTGTTCTTGCAAATATTACCGATGATAAACAAACACTTCTGGACTTTGTTGAAAAAGAGCTTTCTTGCAAGTTTGGGTATGTTCAGCAAAAACCATGTTACACAGTGGGTGATTCGCATATAGGACGAATTTCTTATTTTGGTAAGGGATTTTATGAAAACGGTTCTGTATATAATCATGGTGCTGCTTTCAAGATTGTTGCAGACTGTGTCGCAGGTAGAGGAAATCATGCTTATAAATCAATAAAAAAATTACTTCCCGGAAATGCAGAAAATGACTATACAAAGTCAGGTGTTGAGCCTTATGCAGTTTGTAATATGTATTTTGGTCCTGAAAATGCAACAAAGGCTGGAGAAGCACCTATGCACTGGATAACAGGTACAAGCAGTTGGACATTCAGAGGTATTGTTGAATATTTAATAGGAGTTCGTGCCGAGTTTGACGGACTGCTTGTTGATCCACAACTGCCTGATGAGTGGAATAAGGTGACAATTAAGCGAAATTTCAGGAGTGCTACATATGACATTAAAATTGTTAGAGATGAAAACAAAGGAATGACGGTTGATGGAAATGCGGTTGACTCTTCTTTGATTCCTGTATTCTCTGACGGAAAAGTTCACAGTGTAGAGATAAGGATCTAATCTCTGATTACAGAATTTTTGGATTATTTAGTAAATTATAAAGCAGGTGAAATATGTTATTTTTCTATATAAGACACGGAGACCCTATATACGAACCTGATTCGTTGACTGTACTTGGGCAGAAGCAGGCTGATGCATTGGCGAAGCGCCTTTCAATTTATGGAATAGATAGAATTTACTCATCTCCATCAGGTCGTGCAGTTCAAACTGCAAAATCAACTTGCGATTTAGTATAAAAAGAGATTCAGATTGTTGATTTTGCAAATGAGGCGCTTGCATGGACTGATTTTAATATAGAAAAAAACGGGAAACGAACATGGCTTTTTGCCGATGAAGAAACAAAAATGCTTTTTTCTGATGAATCTGTAATTTCCTTAGGACATAGGTGGTATGAACATAAGGAGTTTATGTCATATAAAAAAGGTGTTGACAGAATATCAGAAGAAACCTACAACTTTTTTAAATTATTAGGATATGAACACATAAAAAATTCCGGTAAATATAAAGTGCTAAAATCAAATGATGAAAGAATTGGCTTTTTTGCACACCAGGGTTTTGGCCTTGCGTTTTTGAGTGAAATTCTTGACATTCCGTACCCTGTGTTCTCAAATCATTTTGATATTTGCCATACGGGTATGACTGTTATAGAATTTAAAGAAGAAAATGGCTTTGCCATACCTAAAGTGTTGACACTATCTTCGGATTCGCACATATATCGCGACGGTTTGCCTACGAAATATAATAATAAGATATACTTTTAGAAGGTTATATTTCGTTTTAATTGTAAGTTTATGAACAGCTACGAACAAAATAATCAATTGAATAAGGGGAATGTTATGTATAATCAAAATTTACACACCCATACCGTATACTGCGATGGGGCGGATACACCTGAAGAAATAATTGTGGAAGCATTAGCTAGAAATTTTGATTCGATAGGCTTTTCCGGGCACTCATTTATGAACTACAGTAATTATCTGGGTTCAGTGGACAAAACAGAAGAGTATAGAAAAGAAATATCCAGGCTGAAAAAAGCATATGAGAACAAGATTAAAATTTATCTTGGACTTGAGGTCGATATGTATTCTGAGCCTGATATGACCGGATATGACTATTTAATAGGTGCGGTTCGTTATCTTAGAGTTGATAAAGAGTATATTGGTCTTGATCGAGGTCAACAGGAAGTGGGAAGATACATAAACACGTATTTTGACGGTGATGGAATGAAGTATGCAAAGTTTTATTATAAAACTTTAGCTGATTTGCCTAAGTATGGAGATTTTGACATTATAGGACATTTTGATTTGGTTACCAAGTATAGTGACAATGTTACTTTTTTTGATGATACATCTAAAGAGTATTTGAACGCAGCATTTGAAACAGCAGAGGTACTGGCTAAAAAAATTCCTTTTTTTGAAGTTAATACCGGGGCGATTGCAAGAGGCTACAGGAAAAGTCCATATCCTTCCATGCCGATTATTAAACGTTTTAAGGAACTTGGGTTGGGCGTTGTCATAACCTCGGACTGTCATAATAAAAGAATGCTTGACTGTCATTTGGATGAAGCAACAGAGCTTTTAAAAACATGTGGTTTTAAAGAAAAATATATACTTACTGATAACGGATTCAGTGCTGTTGCTATTTAGAAGGGAATTTAGAATGAATTACTTAACTGTTGTTATATTATTTTTCTCTGTTCTTGGTGCTGTGGATAAAATACTGGGCAATAAATTCGGAATAGGAAAAGAATTTGAAAAAGCATTTATGCTTTTGGGAACTATGGCTCTTTCTATGGTCGGTATGATAGTGATATCACCATTTATCGCCGAACTTATGATGCCTGTATCAAGGGTGTTTACAGATGTGCTACATATCGATGCTTCTATTATCCCAGCCTCATTGTTTGCAAATGATATGGGAGGTGCACCGCTTGCGGTTGCAATGGCAGATAATGATAAAGTGGGGCTTTATAACGCACTCGTGGTTTCGTCTATGATGGGATGTACGATATCATTTACTATACCACTTGCCATTGGAGTTGTAGATAAAAGCCAACACAAAGAACTACTGCTTGGACTTTTGTGTGGTATCGTAACTATACCAATAGGATGTTTTGTGTCAGGGCTGGTATGTGGAATCCCAATTTTCTCATTATTGTTACTTCTTCTGCCCTTAGTATATTTTCATGCATTATCACATTTGGTCTTATTAGATTTCCTGAACTTTGTATAAAAGTTTTTAAGGTGTTTGGTATTTTTATTACCATATTAGTCACAATAGGTCTTGCGCTTGGTATCATAAAATTTCTTACAGGTATAGAAATTATAGAAGGACTTTCTACTATAGAAGAAGGTGCATCGATTTGTGTTAATGCGGCAATAGTGCTTTCAGGTTCATTTCCGTTTATGTATATTTTATCAAAGATTTTGTCAAAACTCATAAAAGCTGTTTCACAAAAAATGGAGATTAATGAACAAGCGGTATTAGGATTAATTTCTTGTCTCGCTTCAAATGTAACAAGCTTTGGTATGATGGATAAAATGGACAAAAAGGGAGTAGTGTTGAACTCTGCGTTTGCAGTATCAGGAGCATTTGTCTTAGGCGGACATCTTGCCTTTACGATAGCCTTTGATGAAACGTATGTGGCTCCTGTAATTTTAGGGAAAATCATTTCAGGTGTACTTGCAATTATTGTTGCAAATTTAATATTTCGAAAAACACAGAAGCAATTGTAGACTATGAATTATAGATATTTTACATAGCGATTCGAGCTGTGAAAGGAGTATAAATGAATGAGATTTTTAAACGAAGTAATTGGAATTGAATATATTTTTCGTATTTTGCTTGGTGGAATTTGCGGAATGTTAATTGGAATAGAATGAGCTAATCGTTCGAAAGAGGCCGGCATAAGAACTCATTTTATGGTTGCTTGTGGAGCAGCTTTGATAATGGTGGTTTCAAAATATGCTTTTTTTGATGTGATAACGCAAGGTTTGTATAATGGTATAGAAGTAAGACTTGATCCGTCAAGAGTTGCTTCTACCATAGCAAGTGGTATTGGTTTCCTTGGTGCTGGTATGATATTTATACATAAAAATAATATTTCAGGATTGACGACTGCAGCAGGAATATGGGCAACTTCAGGTGTTGGAATGGCAATAGGAGCAGGAATGTATTCTGTAGGAATTGCCTCAACAATTATTATAATAGTTGCACAAATTGTCTTGCATCTTAGAGGTGGATGGAGTAAACAGTTAAAAACAAAAAATGTTGTAATCAAAGATGTTGATTTACCGGATTATCAAGAATACATTGTATCGATGTTTCAAAACATTGGTGTAAATGTTGTTGATGTTTGTGTTGATAAGATTGGAGATAAGAAGAATTATTTATTAACGCTTGAATATACTAATGAAGTCAAGGAAGATGAAATTGTTTCTATGGTAAGTTATGATTGTCTGATGAATGTATGATAGAACGTATATGATAAATGAAACAATATATTTGTAAAGGAGAGTATGAATATGAACAATATGCTAAATGGGGTAAAAAGTGAGTGTGGCACGGAACATTATTGTAGCATAGAAAGTATATATATAGAAAACGGTGCTATTGAGAGACTTGTGCAACTTTGCTCTGATTATAATAATATTCTGCTTGTTGCTGATGAGAACACTTTTGCAGCTGCAGGAAGTAAGGTTGAAAATACCCTTGCATATAAGGCGATGAAGAAGGTGATTTTTAGTGGGGCAACACTCTTAATTCCTAATGAAGTTGCAATACAAAAAGTCAATGAAAAAATAGAAGGAACTGATTTAATTGTTGGTGTTGGTTCTGGTGTAATTCAGGACTTGTGTAAATATGTGTCTCATTTTGCTCAAATACCATATATAATTGTTGCAACAGCACCGTCTATGGATGGTTATGCATCAGACGGAGCGGCAATGATACTTGGAGGTATGAAAGAAACCGTTAAAGCAGGATTGCCCAAAGCAATAGTTGCAGATGTTGATGTACTTAAAAATGCTCCTTTTGAAATGATACAAGCAGGTTATGGAGATATAGTAGGAAAATATTCTGCATTGTGTGACTGGAAATTAAGCACAGCAGTAACAGGAGAATATTTTTGCTCATATATTTATGATACAACTCTTCAAATGGTGGAGAAAACTTTGGGAACAGTTCAAGGACTTTTGGAGAGAGATGATGAGAGTATTAAAATACTAACTGAAGCACTTATGATTGTTGGGATTATGATGAGCTTTGCCGGAACCTCAAGACCGGCATCGGGCAGTGAACATCATCTTTCACATTTTTTTGAAATAGTTGGAATTGTTAACTCAGAAGACTATTTCCCGCACGGTGTTGATGTTGCATATTCAACTGTTATTACGGCAGAAATTCGTGAGAAGATAGCAAAATTGAATTTTCCTGAAAAAGTTTACCGTCTTCCAAGAGAGAAATATACTGAGAAAATGAATAATATATATAAGTCCGTAGCAGATGGCTGCATAAATTTACAAGATAAACTCGGTACTTATATAAAGGATAGAGCATCAATATATAAGGGTAAAGAAGAGGAAATCAAAGAAATTTTATCGCAAATGCCTACTTCAGGTGAAATTAAAGAAATGCTTTCAATGATTGGATTGAACATAGATGAGTTTTATCAAGTATATGGTGAAAAGAAAATACAAGATGCTATTTTGTATGCAAAGGATTTGAAAGATCGATATACGGTTCTGTGGTTGAATTATGATTTGTTTGGAAATGGTTTTCTCACTCAATATTAACTAGACTAGAGGTAACAAATTTTATATAATACAAGGGTGGAATTGTGATGAAGATAACTTTTATGGGTACAAGCCATGGATATGCTGAAAAAGAGAGGTTTACATCAGCAACGCTGATAGAGGTTTATGATTTTTATTATTTGCTTGATGCCGGTGCGCCAGTGGAGTGGATTATGGTAAATGCTGATAAACCATATGACAAAATTCGAGGGATTTTTATAACACATATGCATAATGACCATGTAGGAAGCTTGACATCAGTAATAGAACCTATGCTTCGCTACAGATATAACAATAATGCGGTTTGTTTTTTTCCAACTGAAAATGGTAAAAATAGTTTTCTCGATTGGATGCATGCTTTGCATGCATCGAAAGACCTTATTCTTTCTACTGTTGAAATGGGAGTGACGAAAGAAGGAAGAATATATGAAAGAAACGGATTAACAGTTAGTGCAAAATATACGAAACACATTGAAAACCAATCCTTTTCCTATGTTTTTGAAGCTGATGGCAAGAAGGTTCTCTTTACAGGTGATATGAAAGGTGGATTTCAGGAATACCCAGCTATTATAGGGGAAGATTATTATGATTTGGTAGTGTGTGAAATGGCACATACACCTCTTTGTAATGCTCAGGAAATTCTTAAACAAACAAATACTAAGCGTATGATTATTACTCATTATCACATGCCAATGATAGAAGGGCATGAACAAATATTCGAAACATTTCCATTTCCTGTATTGCTCGCAAAAGATGGGGATGAGATCGTCCTGTAAATTCTTATGCGGTTATACATGAGGAAGACGGTAAGTTACGATTGCCTGATGAATGTATGATAAGCGATTTATGTATATCCTTCTTCGATTTGCATCTCACACTCCCATATTTTTTGATAAAAATAGCATAACGGGTATCATAACCCGCTATGCTGAAAATTTAATATATACTGTCTACATATAATGTTAGTATTTGTTCAGGTATAAAAAACTATTAAAATTCTGCAGTAATAATTTCAGTTAGGGCAAGAAAAACATTTATGCTAATGTCAAGCTGAGAAAGGTCGCTTATTATTTTGTCGGAAGAATTATTGTTTTCAATTATATTCTGAATAACGGTCTTTATATTATTCGGAATTTTTTCAAATCTTTCAATAATGGGATAAAGCCTTTCAAGAGTATTGTTTGACGCTTCTTCTGCATTTTTCAGCAAAATTTTAATTTCTTCACATACATTTTCTAACAAAATTGTTGTTGTGTTTCCGGTGATGAGTTTTGTTTAAAGAATTCTGTAAAAACGCAAAAATTGATAAAACAGAGTTGTCCAAGTCAGTGGACTTGCTGGACAATGTAGAAAACCTTGTTCATAAAAAATGCAAATCAGGAACTCCTGTCAATTTTGAGGATAGGGGGGTAGGCGTATGGTTTTATCCTATATTCAACGAGAGTTGAATACACATATACATTGATTATCTTGATATTGATAAAAATGGAAATATAATAAATAAAAATGTTTCATATGTTGAGGTTGAATCTAACAAGAAATAATATATTGTCTCAACAATGGTTGTATTTGAAGCTTTTATTTACGATAACTGATTTTACGATTAATTTTTGAACATGTTTTGGAGTTAAGCAACCTGAAAAGCTCACCTTTTCGGGTCGCTTAACTCCAAAATCAACTTATACATTTTTAAACAAAAACGCAGAAGAACCCGATTCGCTTGATGCAAATTCGGGTTCTTCGACAGTCTAAAGCGGGCAAAAAAGCCGCTTTTATCTCATATATCAGTTTTTATAACTTCATTTTTTTCACTTGACAAAAATGCCGCTTCCATAACACGAACTACACGAAGCGCCTGCTGTGCTGTTATTACAAGAGGACTTCACTCTATTGCATTTACAAGCTGCTCATAAACGGGGTCTAAATTATCGGTTACATCTTTTGGCTCTGTAAGGATAATTTCTTTAACTGTGCTTGGATCTCTTGGTGCCATTGTTTTTGTGGGTCCTGCCGTGACTTTCTTTATTTCAGTTCCCCAACCTTCATCATCACAAAGCTTCTTTACAACCTTACCCGTACCGTCCCAATCAGTAACCACCATTGTACCCTCTGTGCCAAGAACATAAAATCTCGGATGAGTGATAAAGTTATTTGTAGAAATTTCAATCTGTGCAGTTAAACTGTCTTCAAATGTCATAACAAGGCGGAAGTTATCGTCTACCTCGGCATAGTTTATTGAATACATTTTGCAATAAACACTTGTAACCTTGGTTTTATTCATATGCATTATCTGGTCGATAAGGTGTACTCCCCAATCAAACATCATTCCGCCGCCCTGTGCCTTATTCGTTCTCCAGCCGGCAGGCATTCCTCTTGAGCCTTCAACTCTTGACTCAATTATGTACGGCTTACCAATAACTCCAGAATCAATAGTTCTCCAGACATTTATAAAATCTCTGTTATAGCGTCTGTTCTGATCTATTGTGAAAATCTTTCCGCATTCTTCTGAAACAGCGATTATATCCTCAAGTTCTGCACTTGTCATGGTAACGGGCTTGTCACAGATAACATGCTTACCTGCCCTTAAAGCTTCTATTGCCAAATCTCTGTGTGTTTCGTTTGTTGTAGCAACAAGAACAATATCGATTTCTTTATCATTTAAAAGTTCTTCTTTTGATGAATAAGCAATATACCCTTGTTCCTTTGCTGCTTCAAGGCGACTTTCATCTATATCAAAAATACCTTTTAATTTAACTCTGACATTTTGTTGTTCAAGCTGACGACGATGGTTTCCTGCCATTCCGCCATAGCCTATAATACCAAGATTGTAAATTTTGCTCACCTTATGCCCACCACATTTCTCCGGGATTTTCAAATATTATTACTTCTTTTAAAAAGCTTATTGCTTTTTCAAGACCTTCTTTTGCACTCATTAGAGAATCTTCATGTTCAATGCTTATTACACCGTCATAGCCAACAGCTTTTAATGTGCTTATAACCGCGTTCCACATTTCTTTGCCGTTACCATAGCCAACTGTTCTGAACACCCATGAACGGTCAAGAACACTGCCGTAGTGACCAACATCAAGCACACCGTTTACTGATGTATTTGCATTATCAATTTTTGTATCTTTTGCATGGAAATGATAAATTGCATTATGCTTTCCAAGCTCTTTTATAACTTCAATAGGATCCATACCCTGCCAGAGAAGATGGCTTGGGTCTACATTTGCCCCAAGTATATCGCCGACTGCATCTCTTAATTTAAGCATGGAAGCTGTATTATAAACACAAAAACCGGGGTGCATTTCAAATGCCATTTTTTTAATCCCATGAGCTTTCAAAAACTTTGCTTCTTCTTTCCAGTAAGGAATTAAAACTTTTTCCCACTGCCAGTTTAAAGTTTCAAAATAATCCTCAGGCCATGAGCATGTTACCCAGTTTGGTCTTATACTGTTTTCGCAGTCACCGGGGCAACCCGAAAATTAACCATTGAAAATCGTGATTCAGATAACTTCTGTCACCATAAGGGTTAGTGCGGTAGCAAGGATAAAAACAATATGGAAAAAGTTCTGCAGAAAATCGGGGTTGATAAGGCAGTATTGTC
>JAZNIJ010000042.1:0-4569 GCA_045577455.1 Eubacteriales bacterium | reverse complement strand
ACTAAAGTTTCTGTGTGTGCTTTCACAGGAATCACCTGTTGTGCTACTGTTATTGTGCCACATACTGAGCACTTCTTTCCATCGGTAAGACCCGTCTCTGTACATGTTGAAGATTTACCGGTAACAGTTACTTCTGTGTGAGCTTTTGTAGGAATTACATTTTGCTTAACTGTTTTGTCGTTACAACGAGTACAATGCGAGCCTTCTGTAAGACCTGTTTTTGTACAGGTTGCTTCTACAGCTTTGTCAATTACTATATCGTGACCTAATTTTGCGATTTCTTTATATGTTGTGTAATCACATCTTGAGCAAGTATCGTAAGCATACCAGCCAATAGCTTCACAAGTTGCAGATTTTGCAGAATGTGATACTTTATCGTGACCTAACTTTGCTTTTTCTTTGTATGTTGTGTAGTCACAAGCTGTGCAGTGTTCGTAAGCATCCCAACCGATAGCTTCGCAAGTTGGTGCTTTTGCTTCGTCAATAACAATATTATGACATTTTTTAAGTACATTCTCAGCAAATGCATAAGGAGGGTTTTCTGTATCCCAATCACAAGGTACGTTTACAGTAGTAAGAGCATCGCAACCATCAAAAGCATAATCATAAATTTTTGTTTCACCGTTACCAATTGTTACTGATGTAAGTTTAGAGCAACCATAAAAAGCAGACTCACCAATTGTTGTTACACCGTCTGGAATTGTTACTGATGTAAGTCCACAACCACTAAAAGCAGACATACCAATTGTTGTTACGCCATTTTCAATAATAATCTTTGTTATTTTATCTTGGTAACTATACCAAGGCATATTAGAACCATCATAATCCCCCACCATAGCACCTGTGCCATTTATGTACAATGTACCTTCGTCGTAAACCCAAGTAACTGTGTCGCTTTCGGTTGCACCACATTTACTGCCTTTACACACTGTGCAATTATTATTTTCGATTGTGTGTTTTGGAATAACTACTTTTACCCCATCTTCAAAAGTGTATAATGGTTTTTCATTCCAACTACAAGGTGCGCTTACTGTTGTAAGAGACGTGCAATAAGAAAAAGCTTGAGAGCCAATTGTTTCTACACTGTCTGGAATTGTTACTGACGCGAGTGCTGTGCAACCATTAAAAGCATAACTACCAATTGTTGTTACACTGTCTGGAATTTCTATTGTTGTAAGTGATGTGCAATCATAAAAAGCTATATCACCAATACTTTTTACACCATCTGGAATAGTATAACTTGTCGCAGTTTTTCCTACTGGGTAACAAATTAATTCGGTTTTATCTTTATTAAAAAGAACACCGTTATCATCGCTTAAATAAGTGCTATTATTTACATCAACTTCTATTGATGTAAGAGCTGTGCAACTATAAAAAGCAGAATTACTAATTGTTGTTACACTTTCTGGAATTGTTATTGATATAAGTTTAATGCAAAAATAAAATGCACCAGCACCAATTGTTGTTATACTATCAGGGATTGTTACTGCTGCAAGTGATGTACAATCCGCAAAAGCAAAATCACCAATAGATGTTACACTTTCTGGAATAGTTACTGATGTAAGGAAGCCGCAATAATCAAAAGCAAATTTACCAATTGTTGTCACACCATTTTCAATAACAACCTTTGTTATATCGTCGTGGTAGTTATACCAAGGCGTATCATCATAACCTGTGTAATCTGCCATAGCACCTGTGCCTGAAATTGTTAAGGTTGTTGTTGTTGAATCATAAACCCAAGTAACGTTTTCGCCACAACTGCCACTTGTTGACTTACAAACTGCACAAAGACCATTTTCGCCTTCTTCGTGAGTACAAGCATAGCCACAACCCTCAGCTGTACATTTACCATTTTCGTAGGTGTGTGCTTCATTATCCACTTCCACATAACCGCACTCGTTGCAGACCTTATCGTGCGTGCCGTCGCCGTTGTCGGTGTAGGTGTAGGTTGCACTATCACCATGCGCCTTCGTGTCCTTGGGGATGGGATAATGGACGTCCTGCATCCAGTGATCACCCAGCTGACTGGCAATCGTGTTGTTCCTGAGCTCTTCCCCGGTTACACTTGTGATCTCTACGTTATCACTCCCAGGTTTCAGATCCGAATCGCTGTGTACAGCCTCAAGACCGTCATCACCGAGGTAATAGCAATTCTTGATTGCTTTAACACTCCGAAGCGTACCAAATGCGCCAAGAAACGCCTGATCGGTCAGATTCTCTCCCTTTTCGAACTTTCCTGCAAACAGGCAGTTTTCAAGGGTAGTCTGTGCGCCCATGTTGGAGAAGCTCAGGAAACCGCCCATATAAATGGTTGTGTAGTTATTATAACTGTTCTTTTCGTAACCCGTCTTGATGGTGCCGTATGCGCCGCAGTTGCGGATGGTCACTTCACTGGTGTTCTCTTGGATCTTGCCGATAAAGCCGCCCGCACCGGAGACCACACGGTACTCGCCTGCATCGAAGGTGCCGTACCAGGCGCATTGTTCGATCAGGCTCTGGTGGTTTGCGTATCCCACAAAGCCGCCGATCATACCGATGCCATGGGCCTTTGCGGTAACATTCACGAAGGAGGTGATATTCTGAATGACCGCACCGTTGCGCTCAAGTCCGTGATCGGTGCTGTTGAGGCCGCAAATGGAGCCGATCACACCACCAACGTAATTGACCTCGGTGTTCACGACCACATTGCCGTAGATGGTGAAGTTCTTAACTGTACCAGTTCTAACCTCACCGAAGAAGCCAACGCCGTTTTCGGAACCTTCCACGTTCAGACCCCTGATGGTGTATCCCTGTCCGTCAAAGACACCGCAGAAATTGTTGTTCTCCTCGCCGGTCTCGCCGATGGGTGTCCAGGGCTTGTCTTC
Organism: Eubacteriales bacterium; assembly: GCA_045577455.1. Taxonomy (GTDB): domain Bacteria; phylum Bacillota; class Clostridia; order Oscillospirales; family CAG-382; genus SIG653. The sequence goes on along the minus strand of JAZNIJ010000042.1, from coordinate 1,705 downwards.
AAGGTCGATGTCAGCCACAAGCACCGCGCTTGCCGTTCTGTCCACGGTGTTTACATGGTTTGCAAACCAGAAGAGCTTGCCTGCGTTGTCAATCTCGTAGTAGCCCTCTGCGTTTAAGGTCGCAGGCTCATAGCAGCCGTTGGGACAGAAGCCGTTTACACATTCCACGGAGGAATCGTGGTTGGTGGTGTCCACTTCGCCATAACTTACGCCGCAGGTGTCGCAAACTGCCTTTTCGGTGCAGGTTGCCGTACCGCCAGTGTGGTTATTAGGATTTTTAACCTCCACTGTAGTACTTGTTTTTTCGTGTCCATTATAATAACCACGTATTATGAGATCCGCAGTTAGCGTGATCCCCTTGCAGTCCGGATTAAGCTCCGTCATAGTAGCGTAGTAGCCCTGTTGGACATCATAAGCGATATTACCAAGCCCCTCAACTAACTGATCGCCATTATATACTTCTATCTGTAGCTGATCCCAAGGCACAAAGTAATGGTCGTCACACTCAACGAAGAATGTCACTGAAAAATCATCATTGACTTTCGTTCCAGTGAACCACGCACCCGGATTTCCGCATTTTGTACAGATATTCTCATCGTTGTAGTCGTGGTGTTTTGTTACAGTTTTTCCACCTGCTGTTTCACCTTCCCAAATACAAGGCACGTTTACAATAGTAATAGCATCGCAACCCTCAAAAGCATTTCCAGCAATTGTTGTTACACTGCTTGGAATTGTTACTATTATAAGGGATGTGCAATTAGAAAAAGCAATATTACCAATTGTTGTCACACCATTTTCAATAACAACCTCTTTTATATTGCTTTGGTAGTTATACCAAGGCATATCATAACCTGTGTAATCAGCCATAGCACCTGAACCAGAGATTGTTAAGGTAGTTGTGACAGAATCATAAGCCCAAGTAACACTGCTTTCGCCACCAGTATTTGTACTCGCACCACAAGTGCCACTAACTGCCTCTGCCGCCGAAGCAGTAATTGTTACAGGGGCACTAAAGCAGATGCCGACTGCAAGAATTAATGCTAAAAATAAACATAACATTCTTTTCATAAAAATTACTCCTTTATGATTTAATCTGTATTTTAAAATCTTATTTTGCTATTTTTTCTAACTGAGCCTTGTTTTTTTCATCAACATATATGCAAAACTCATTTAATATATTTCGTCCTATTTCTCTGTAATCCATACTGAGTACGCTTTGCAGTAACGACTTTCTTATATTCTCAGGAACGTCATATATTTTCATAATAACGTCGAGACTACTCTTAATTCGTTTTTCTAAAGATACTTCTGCAGTATCTTCTGTTACGAGCATAGAGTACTCAATACCGGAAACAATATTTTCTGCAATTATAAAATCGGTTTCTGACCAACCCTTGCAATACTCTGAAAACACTGTTTTAGTTTTTTGTGTATCACTTTCACGAATAATTTTTAGTGGCAACGAATGAGTGTACGCTGAAATATAAAAATCCTTTGCAACAGGGTTTTCGTCGCACACCGAGGCAATAGTTGCTAACTCCAGAAGGTAAGCTAACAACGAGCTTTTTCCATCGGTTGTTACTTTCTCCATAATCTGCCACTGAAACACACAAAGCTCTCTGACAAGCTCTGCTAACAAATGCTCTTTTGTGGGAAAATAAAAGGTTAAATTACCCGTGCTTATACCGAGCTTTTGGGCTATAGT
>JAZNIJ010000041.1:0-1788 GCA_045577455.1 Eubacteriales bacterium | reverse complement strand
GACACGGGAAAATTCTTTAAAGCCTTCCCATCCGCCTGCCTGCTCGCAGGGTGGAAGAATATAAGGATGATTGTTATCATATCCGTCCTTACCCCAACCATCAGTATGTATATACAGCTTATCAAGACCGAGAGACTTCAGCTTTTTGATTTGTTCAGCTCTTTCAGTGAATGTAGCACAAAGAATTTCGTTAGAGCCTTTTTTATCATAAAACTGCGATTTCTCATTTATTTTAGAGAAAATTTTGTGATGAAGAACAGGTGCACCGATAATGTTTTTTATGTTGGGATTCTTTGAGATTTTCTCATCAATGGTAACAAGCTGATTGTTTTCAATCAGATAATTGCGATAATCCTTTGCAATGGTGTTGTAATCACCGTTTTCGTGGAATATAAAACGGATTTTTCTTTCGTAAGATAAATTGCCTAAAGATGAAAGCCAATAAACAGAGTTAATGAATGCTCCGTGTTTTCCGAAAGAGGAATACATTGAAGCATCAAAGGGCGTTTCAACAATGGCAGTAAAGCAGTGAGAATCGCACACTCTGCCCCAGACAGGCATATACACATCTCCTGAATTTATCTGACGTTTCATATGTGTGTAGCCTATCATTGGTATAATGTGTTTTATCTGACCGTCAGGCAAGATAAATCCCTGACGCATCGAGTCAACGTGATACGAATTCTTACCTTTACGTTTTGAATTAAATGGTGCAGGGAAATACACAGCCTGAATATCATAATCTTTTTCGTTTTCTGCCTTCAACGAAAACTCAACTATGTTTTCATTTATAATTTCAGCGGTACATATAAGGCGAAACGGAAGAATCTTCCCGAATGCAACAAAATCCGAATAAACAGTAACTGTTTTGCTTTCGGATGTTTCTGTTTCTTTTTTCCTTGCAGATTGCAAAGAACAAACCTTGCTGGTATATTTACCTTTTTTATTTTTTCCGCGGATAGTTATTTGCGGTTTTCTACCGTCACTTACCCATGAAAAACCGTTGTGAATAATTTCATAATTTCCGTTAAACTCGTTAAAATTGAGTTTCATTATATACACCACCAAATTCTTGTTTCTTTGTTAAATCTTACTTTATAATAACTTCATACAGCGTTTCCTGAAACCTGGGAAGCCACCATTCTTTGTAGCATCATTGGTGGAAAGCTGACAAACAAATCCTCTGCCAACTGCAAATCTTCAACCGTCGCCTTCTCCGATTTCATTGCCAACAAAATCGGGTCATGTATTACTTCTTTAACCATATTTCCACCTTAGTTCGAAATCAATTGATTTGATTATACCGCTCATACCAAAATATAAGAAAAGCTTTATTTTTCTTTGATAAGCACCATGCTGTAAAGCTCCAGTTCAAATGAAAGGTTATCTGTAACTGCTACAAGCTCACCGTTGTGATCGTTATCAACCTTATATATCTCATACGTTGCATTTTCACCTAAATCCAACGAAATCTCTTTATTGGGCAAAGCGTCATTATCACTATAATAAGTAAGTATAATTGTTGCTTTCCCGTTTTTATCCACACCGCAAAGAGAATAGATATTTTCAACCTCATTTTTTGAAGCTATTTCCTTTTCGCAATCATAAAGGAAGCCGTACCAATAAAAAGCATAGTAACCCTTTAACTTTTCATAAGTGTAAAAATCAAAAACACCGTTAAAAGCCGAGGGACGAGTGTCATAATACATAAGCATATCAATGGGAGAACGCTGAGAAGCGCACATACAAGCCAATATGAACGATGCCCCCTTAATTCCGTGGATTGCT
>JAZNIJ010000040.1:0-4221 GCA_045577455.1 Eubacteriales bacterium | reverse complement strand
AAAATAATAATATTTTATTTAAGATATAACTATTGTCTATAGCTTTGGCTAAATATACCTTTATAGGTCTAAAAATATGCTTTTCAGCAATACTTTCTTTAGTTTTGAAAAAAAATGAAGACTTGAGATTTATTCTATCATTTCTAGGATATATAATTGATGAAAAATATGACTTTTTCCAATAATTTGTGAGCTTTCGCGAAAACTTGCAAAGTAAAGTATTATTTTTTTCATTATTCATAGCAAATCCACCTTTACTTGTTTAAGCCGTTCTTTTTTAAAATATCGGGGCGTTTTCTTATGGTACGCTCTACCGACTGCTCATATCTCCATTTTTTTATGTTTGCTTCATGACCACTCAAAAGAACCTCAGGAACTTCTAAACCCTCAAACACCCGTGGTCTTGTATACTGAGGATATTCTAACAATCCATTTTCAAGACTCTCATCCGAGAAACACTCTGTTGCAGGAAGTACACCGGGAACAAGGCGAGAAACACAATCTGCTATAATCATTGCTGGAAGCTCTCCACCCGTTAAAACATAATCTCCAACAGAAATTTCTTCATCCGCACATAAAGTTATTGCACGTTCATCAACGCCTTCATAATGACCGCAAATAAGAACAAGGTTATCATATTTAAGCAATTCTTTTGCTTTTTGCTGAGTAAAAACACTTCCTTGAGGTGACAAATAAATTCTATGTGTTTTACCATAAAGCTGAGATACAACAGAACGACAACAATCAACTATAGGTTGGCAGGTCATCACCATACCATATCCACCACCAAAAGGAGCATCATCGACCTTTCTGTGTTTATTGGTTGAAAAGTCCCTGATATTTGTACAATTTATTTCAATTGCTTTATTCTTTATTCCTCTCCCGATAATGCTCTCAGAGATATATGAATCTATTATACCCGGAAATAATGTTAAAATTTCTATACGCATAAAACACACTCAAAAATTAATTTAAAAAGGGCTATAAAATATTACAGCCCTTAAAATCATTTGTTATTTGATTCTGATGAATCATTGTCCTTAATTTCTTTAGCTAAACCATCAATCAGTTCAACAACAATTTTTTCGGGTGAAACGAATTTAACAAAATAATCGTTATATGGAATGCAATACTCTTTACATTCACTTCTAACAATATAATGAAATCCAGTTGGACCTTCTTGAATTGACATCAAATTCCCAATTTTTTCTCCTGTTTCGAGAAAAACGGGAGCTGTAATCAAATCATCATTGAAATAAACTCCTTTGGGAAGTTTAATATCATTTCTATCAAAATATAATGTTCTGCCCGTTAAAACAGATGCAGAATTTCGATCTTCATAACCAACAAATACTATCGATGGAATCGAAGGTCTATAAAGAGATACTGATAAAAACTTTTCACCATTGGAATCTAAATAAAATTTCTTGATTTTGCGAAGAAATTCTGGGCTGTCGCACCAACAGTCAAACCGTAACTCCCCTTTAATTCCTCTTGGGGAGCATAGTCTTCCTGCTTCAATAAATCTTTTCATATCTACTGTATTATTTCAACAATAACGCGTTTGTCTTGCTTAATAGCAGCAGCTCTTATAAGAGTCCTGATGCATTTTGCAATTCTACCATTTTTCCCGATAACTCTACCCATATCTTCTTTAGCAACGGCAAGCTCTAAAATACAAACATCACCGCTTACTTTTTCTGACACAGAAACTTCATCAGGATTGGTTACAATTGCTTTTGCAATGTCAGTTAACATTTGTTTCATTGAATTATACCTTTCTCAAACTAAGGGTTAATCCAAAATACCGTTTTTCTTTAAGATAGCGCGAACTGTATCTGTTGGCTGAGCACCATTTGCAAGCCATTTTTTTGCTTTTTCTGCATCAACTGAAATTTCAGCAGGTTCTCTCATTGGGTTATAGAAACCGATTTCTTCAATAAATCTTCCGTCTCTTGAGAAACGAGAGTCTGCAACAACGATACGATATGCAGGAGCTTTTTTTGCGCCAATTCTTCTAAGTCTAATTTTTACCATTTTTTTAATCCTCCGGATAATTTATGTTATTTTTTTGTTTTTTTAAAAAGGAAGTCTGAAGCGTTTTTTTCCTTTCATGGATGTAAATTGCTTCATCATTTGCCTTGTCTGGTCGAATTGCTTCAATAAACGGTTTACTTCTTCAACACTTCTTCCGCTTCCAATTGCAATTCTCTTTTTGCGAGACGAGTTAATAATTTCAGGCTTGTTTCTCTCTTTTGGAGTCATTGACTTAATAATTGCTTCCATATGAGCAACAGCTTTTTCATCTATCTGTGCATCTTTTAATTTATCCATCTTAACGCCGGGCAACATACCGAGAATTGATTCTAATGAACCCATTTTCTTAATCTGTTGGAACTGGTCTAAAAAATCGTCAAGAGTGAAAGTTGACTGTCTGAGCTTTTGTTCAAGCTCAAGGGCTTTCTTTTCGTCAATTGCTGCCTCAGCTTTTTCTATCAAAGATAATACATCACCCATTCCCAAAATACGAGATGCAACTCTTTCGGGATGGAATGGCTCTATATTCTCCAACTTTTCACCGGTCCCCATAAATTTAATTGGTTTTCCCGTTACATACTTTACTGATAAAGCAGCACCGCCTCTTGTATCACCATCAGTTTTAGTAAGAATTACGCCCGTAATATCAAGAAGGTTATTAAAGCTCTCTGAAATATTAACAGCATCCTGACCTGTCATTGCATCAACAACAAGCAGGATTTCTTTAGGATTAACAGCTTCTTTAATGTTGCTTAACTCGGTCATAAGTTCTTCATCAATATGCAATCTACCTGCAGTATCGAGAAAAACCATATCAAAGCCATATTTAATAGCGTATGCAATAGATTCTTTTGCAGTTATTACGGGGTTTTGCGTTCCTCTATCAAAAACAGGAACTTTTGCTTTTTCACCCATAATCTGAAGCTGTTTAATAGCGGCAGGTCTATAAATATCGCAAGCAACAAGTAAAGGATTTTTTCCTTTATTTTTATACATTGCGGCTAATTTCGCGCAATGAGTTGTTTTACCTGAACCCTGAAGACCGCACATAAGGATTATCGTTGGCGGTTTTGAGCTAATTTCCAGCTTTGTGTTTTCGCTGCCCATTAACGCAATCATTTCTTCGTTAACAATTTTAACAATCTGTTGGGCAGGAAGTAAGCTCTCTAAAACTTCAACACCAACGCTTCGCTCCGACACTTTATTTATAAATTCTTTTACAACCTTATAGTTAACATCAGCTTCAAGGAGTGCGAGTTTTATTTCCCTCATACCAACCTTGATATCTTTTTCAGTAAGTTTACCTTTACCTCTGAAAAATTTAAATGCGTTTGATAACTTATCTGTAAGGCTTTGGAACATTTTTAACCTCCCCCTACACAAATATAAAACTTATATCTACTACAAATCTCAATCTGTATCATTTAAAAAATTCGCATCTTCATTGCTAACATATTTTTTTGAATTTGAAATTCTGTTTGCTTCTTGAGAATTTGCTAAAGCTATTTTCAATTCCTCACAGGTTTTTGTTAGCTCGTAACAATGCAATTTTTCTTCGAGATAAAATAACTTTTCTTCGCCTCTTTTTAAAATTTCATAAACCCCTTGCCGAGTTATGCCAAGGTTTTCTCCTATTTCCGAGAGAGACATATCTTTGTTATAATACATATCGAGTGCATCGAATTGCTTTTTGGAAATTACGCTTTCGTAATAATCCAAAAGTAAACCAATCTGTACAAATCTGTTGTCTGAAAATATCATATTGACTCCTTTCATAATAGCTCATATTTTCTAATAGATTACCGCAAAAGGTGTCAACAAAAAAAGTTTACAGTCGAGATTATACACTATTTACTTTGATTTGTCAATACATTTTTGAAAAATATTTTTAAATTTTCTGACATTTTGCACATTGTATTGCAGACAAGTAATTTCTCCACTTTTATTTGCCTATTTTTTATTCTACCGTTACTACTTTTGCAAGGTTTCTAGGCTTATCTACATCAAATCCTTTATCTGATGACACATAGTATGCCAACAGTTGTAATGCTACCACTGACGGGAATACCATGAATTTATCTTCCAAATCCGGAAGTGTTACTACATTGTAATCTTCTTTGAGTTGCGCCGCCAACTCTTCTTTGATGAAAAGCAAAGTCGGATCGTAGCCATGTCGTTCTGTGA
>JAZNIJ010000039.1:0-2524 GCA_045577455.1 Eubacteriales bacterium | reverse complement strand
GGAAAAAGATGAAAATACTATTATAAACATAATTGAAGAAGAGTTTCCTGTAAATGCACATACAAGACAACAAAGAATAGAACATTCAACTCCAAATATAATAGGAGAAATGAATTTATTTGGAGAAACTCCCCTTTTCCTTTTGGTTGGAGCGTCAAATTTTCTTTTTTCAGGAATTGATACAGAAGCTATAAACAATGCAACAGTTGATGAAAATACAAATGATGCAATTAAAAAGTCATAAAATCGTATTCCTATATCAAAAATGGAGTTAAAAAGAAAAATCAGGAATAATGATACATAATTATAAACGGCATAGTCGCAAAGAGAATGAATTCGTCTGTATATTTTCTTTGATGTACAAATAACATTATTGATTATGTCAAATCCACCCTTGGAAAGTATAACATCAGATGCTTGCTTTATCATATCGGAGCTTTCGCCGTCTCTTACAAAGGAAACATCTGCATTTTTCATCATAAGCAAATCAGAGGTGGTTTCAGCAGAGATTGCAATACATCTGTTGTTTTCTTTATTGAGATTAACTATTCTATTGCATAAATCAGGGGTAAAATCCATAAACAACCTATAATCAGAATAGGTTGATTCAAATTCTGATGCAGAAATATATTTCATTTCTTCTGCAGTTATTACTTGCCCGTTATTTGAAAATATACCGGAGTTTTTTCCAAGATTATAAGCACGCATATAGGTATCAGAAGATAGCATCGAAACCTCAATACCACCCTCTCTACACTTTGAAACTTCATCAAAATAGTTTATACCAAAATATGTTGTAAATTTAATCAGACCGCACAATGTCAATATTCTATTATCAGAATAGTCATTGATTTTATCAATTTCTGTTTCAACATTGGCAATAGCTATCAAATATCCTGCATCATTTGTGTTTGAATTAACAAAAGAACAATAATTTGTATAATCGTTTTCAGTCATTGTCTTTAGACCGTATGCAGTTTTATGATATCTGCAAAGTGGAAGGATTTCCAAAGGTGACCCTTTAATAAAAAGGTATTTTCGCTCTCCTTTGAATGCCAAGGTTGAAAAGTAATCGTCGTTTTCCCTTTCATATGTTTCTGTAATGAGAAATTCTTTTGATATATCATCAAAAGAAACTCCTTTACTTTCACCATACATTGCAACAGAAATAGCGTTTTGTTTACCATCAAAACGAGAGTTTTTGCTTTTTTTGTTTGAAAACACTTTCCTAACATCTGAACATAATAAAAAATACTTTATTAAATCAAGTTCGTCTTCGCTGTCTTCAACAGAATTTAAACCTAAATAAACGCTATCAATTTCTGTTTTAATGACAGGAAAAACGGTGTTTTGTGAAACAAGCAATGAATCTGTAAATGCAAGAGCTTCAATTGAACTGAGGTTTCTTAATATGGCTCCATTATTTTTCATTTCTGATAATCCTAACGAATAGGAAAAAGCCGAAAGGGAAACTAATGTATCACTAAACGAACATGATGCAACCGCTATAGCAAGAAGAAAAGAACTTGTTAGAGAGCTTGTGAAAATCATACTCAAAACAATCCAAATCATTCCTAAAAAAGCGGAGCAAATTGATAACATAGCAGCAACAGAATAAACATACTTAAAGATATTGGGAATGCTTCCTGTTTTATTTGATGACAAAGAACGGAACTTTGTTTTTTCGCCGGTATAACATACAATACCCCAAGCATTTCCATTGGTTACAATTGACCCTGCAAAAGTCATATTAACAAAAGTATTTTCTTCATTGCCGTTAATATCTTTGGCAATTTTTTTAATTGGGTCATCAGATCCAGTAATTGGAGTTTCCAGTACAATTAAGCCGTTGGACTCAAATAATCTTAAATCAGCAGGAACAATAGAACCTTGTTGCAAATATACTAAGTCTCCAGGCACAAGATATCTTGAATCAGTAACATAGACTCTTCCGTTTCTTTTAACAACAGCTTTTAAAGATGCATTCTTTCTAACTTTTTCAAATTTTAACGATGCAATATGCTCAAGAACGCAATCAAAAAGAATTGAAACAGTTATAACTATAGCTGAAATAAGATAAAAATAATTCTTATAAAAAGCAAAGAATAAGAACAAAGAGCTTGCAAGTAAAACAGAAACAACGGCTTTTATATGGTCAACAAAAGCGGAAGAAAAAGTGCGTTTGAATTCTGAATATAGTAGATTCAATCCCTCTTTTTTTCTTCGCTTTTGTATATTCTGAGTTGATAACCCCTTTTCCATATTGGTTTTAAAATGCTCAATAACTTCAAAAATCCCCATTACTGACGGAGAAAAGTTATTGGTATTTTCTATATTTTTCGTTTTCGGCGTAATAGTTCTTATGCCGTTATATTTTTTATTTCTTTTTGCCATTTTAAATTAAACGACATAAGTTAAGCTATCAATCACAGCACAAATATTTATCATATATGCATTTAGGATTTTTTTGGCAAGATAAATAATTGAAAATATTAAAAAACAATAACATATCGAGCAAAATGAG
>JAZNIJ010000038.1:0-22836 GCA_045577455.1 Eubacteriales bacterium | reverse complement strand
ATTTCAGAAACAACGCCTGCTTTTCCAAAGTAATAGTTTGTGAGATACTTATTATCTTCAAGTATTTCTCCGTTAAGAGTTACTTTTACAGTTGTTCTGTCGAATGTTGAATTAAAATAATATGTTTTTGCGTTATAACTTTCTATACGCATAACACGATTTTTCCAAAGTGTTTCCAAAGCGATTGATGGGTCAGAGCCAACAACACCTTTTTGGGTCATATTCTCATGCTGGTCTGAAAGTGCGTTTGAAGAAACAGCAATACTTTCAACAGTTCCGTTTCCAAAATAGTCTGAATTTTTACCTGCATTATATCCAATATTCAATCCATAAGAATCTGCAAAGAAACCAAGGGATTTTGACAATGCAAATGAATAAACCTTACCACTATTAACGCAATCTGAAACTGTTCCCAAGTTATATCCAACAATACCACCTGCATATGCGGATGCGCCTGTATTTTCGGAGATTGCTTTATTGATAACACTGCCCTCGTTGATACAGTTTAAAACTGTTCCATCCTTCTTATTTATACCTACTATACCGCCAACAAGGAGGGAATTTTCTTTATATGTATTTTCAGAATCACCGTAAATCATCTTTTCTGTTATATAACCAATAACAGCGGAAACGTTTTCAGTTGTGTCTCTCCATGTTCCGTTTGATGTTATACATACATATTTTTCTGCACTATCGAAATTATCTGGCTGTGCTTCTGCCCAGTTAGAATATATATCACAAATAAAGTTTTTATCACCGTCAATTCGGGTTACAATTGCATCTTTTCCAAATGTATCTTCTTCAACTTTGATAACGGTTCCGTCTTCCCAATCAAAGATATTGAAGCCCTTATTTACAATTCTTGTAAGACCTATCCAATAATCACCTTCTTGGGCATAAGACATAAGAGATTCGATAACATTCATTTCTTGCTTTGAACCAATGGAAACCAACTTTGTTCCGTCTTCAAAGCTCAAAACCTTTTCCTTAGCTTCGCCTATGCTGAGAGGACTTGTATAAAGAGCATACTCGTTTCTCTTTGTGAGTACAAGTGATGCAGGGAATGTTTTTGCAAGCTCAACGCCCATAACCGTTCCCGACTTGCCAAACTCACCGTCTGCTCCTTTATTTCCATCTTTACCGCAACCGTCAGTGGAATCGCCTTTGCTTCCTTTATCTCCACCGAGACCTTTTTGACCGCCAGTTCCAACTTCGCTTCCGTTACCGCCTTTGCCTCCATTGCCGCCTTTACCGCCATCACCACCGTTGCCTGCAACGCCCGGATGCTGTCCCATATCGTAAAACCAATTACGGATTTCTTTACCGCCTTTACCACCGGGACCACCTTTTGCTCCGTCACCTCCATTACCGCCTTTTCCATACAGAACATTAGGATTATTTATAGTAAGAACACCGTCTGAATATACCTTTGAAAAGCTCTCATATTTAACATGGGTAATGAAACCGCCATCACCACCTGCGCCGCCTGCACCGCCTACGCCGCCATGACCGCCTGAATGACCCGATTCTATTCCAAAAACAACCCAGCCATCTGCTCCTTTTTGACCTTTGCCACCCATAGCACCGTTGCCACCGTTGCCACCGTTTCCGTTTGCACCGTAACTCAGTACTACATTTGAATTGTAATATACGCTTATTTCATCGGTTGAAATCGGTGATGAACCGTTACCACCATTTCCACCTCTGCCTCCGTTACCACCTGCACCGCCTGTTTCACCACGGCAAGTTGATTCTGTTGCGAATTCATTTGCACAAGTTCCGCTTATATCTTTACCAATAGCTCCGTTGCTTCCATTACCACCGTTTCCACCATTTCCGCCAATGATTTCAAGTGATGAAATGTTTGCATAAAACTTACTTGAAAAAACACCGAAGCAACCGTTTCCACCGTTTTCGCCTCCGTTGCCGTCTTTTCCTTTTTTGCCGTTTGCATCATATCCGCTTACTTCTGCACCGTTTTCACCGTTGCTTCCATTACCACCAACGATTTTTAAAGCTCCGTTTCCGCAGATATAAACAGGTGCATTAACACAATTAACCGCAACACTGTCATTTGGAGCAGTTAATGTATTTGCTTCACCAACGCTAACGATACATACAGGGCGTGTATTATCGCTCATTGAATAAATTGTTCCCTTTATATTTGCGTTTTCAAGAACAATATATGCAATTTTTCCGCTATCGGGAATTGCTATAGTTACATTTTCTGCATCCCCCGTCAGCTTTAATGGGAATGTTTTATAAGTTGCACCATCTTCTGCAACAACAGCATCTATTGCAGAAGCAGATGTTATTCCCTGAAGATTTGTATCAAACCAAGTATTTTCAGACGATTCCTCATAATCCATTTCGCCTTCATATACCATTGTTCCGTTTACAGAAACAGCGTTTATACATCCTTCAACTTTTCCTTCGTTATGTCCAACTATACCACCAATATAACCAAAGCTATCGGCTGTTGCACAGTTTATTGTTCCCTGAACTATAACATTTCTTATAGTTCCTTCGTTATACGCAAAAAGTCCTGAAGCACCGTCAACATTTTCCGTAACAGACAAGCCGTAAACAGAGTTTCCGTTTCCGTCAAGAATTCCTGTAAATGGTTGGTTTTTGCTTCCAACAGGCATCCATTCGCCAATATCTGAAAGGTCAATATCACAAAGGAGAACATATTTTCCTGACAAATCGTTGCGTATGCCGTTCAATTCTTCAGCAGTTGTTATAAAAGTATAATCTGTGTAATCAATATTGCTGATTGGTTTATAAATATATGTTGAATAGAAATCAGCATTCTGCTCTGTTATATGTGAGTTAAAATACTGTTCCATTCTTTTCCTAATATCTCTGTCCGTATCAAGAACAAGAAGCTCCCATATGGGAAGCAGAGAAAGATTGTCATTAACAAGAATTGTGCTATCATTATTAACAGATTCAACATAGGAATCAATTGCAACTGTTGTTCCGTTGAATGTGCTTGGGTCAACAGTTTTACCGCCCTTTGAATATGCACTTACAGTTATATTCTTTGTTAAAGATGAGCTTCCTTGCTGTGATTCAACTTTTTTATTAAGCTCTGTGTTAAGAGAAGCAAAATTTCCAACTGTTCCAATATCAACAGAAATATTTGCCTCAGCCGAAGCACCGCTTGATATATGGGAAGAAAGCGATGTTCCCGAATATGTAACATTTGCCGTTCCGCCTGAATTATAGCTTGTTATTATATGTGTTCCGTATAATTTAAAGAAGTTTTCCATATCTTCATCTGTTGAAATACTTCTTACGGTTTCTATAAATTCTTCTTCAAGGATGCCTTCTGTTGCCCATAAAGAAGCAATTTCTTTTTGAGTTTCAAGCCCAATGAACTGATAATCGCAAGTTCTGTTTACTTCAAGAGTGAAGTATTCAAGAGCATCTGAACCCGAAATGGTATTTCTGTCTTTTAAATCAAATTTTCCCTTTGCTCCGAGAGTTACCAATTTAAAGGTTGCCGATGCTTCAACAGAAGCCGAGAAAGATGAGCTGAGCATTTGAAGATAGCTACTCATATCATTTATATATACAGAAGAATATGTTGTTTCGGGGTTAGTTCTTCTTTCTGCATTAACCGTTAACTGAGCGAGAATCTGCTTATGCGCAATTGAATCGGTTTCTAAATCTTCATTGCCCAAAAGATTAAAGCCCCTGCCCAAGCTATTTAACTTGTTAAGGTCTGTAATTTTAATAATTTCCTCTGCCCTAACATCTAACGATGCAACAGGCAAAATTGCCATAAGCATGGCAACAACAAGAAAAATAGATAAAACCCTTTTTCTCATAATGTTTTTCATAAAAGCATCTCCTTAATTTTTTTAAAGGTCCACAACAGGATTATACCACATTTAAAGTTTTTGTCAATAAGATATTTGGTGTTTATTCAATATTTTCTCTATGAATTTTAATATTTTCACTTTTTATGCATTTAAAAAAGAAGTGTACTTTGAATTTTACACTTCTTTTTCTTGAATTTACATATTAACTTTTAAATTCGGGGTAACTGTTTCAACAATTATATTCCCCTTAAAAGCCAAAAGCATTTATCTTTCAGCGATAATTTTTCCATCCTTAACAATTAGCTTACAGATTCTTGCAGTACGCTCCTCTGCATATTCATCATTTGCTGTAGATTTGATATCTCTGCCATGGTATACTGCGTAATACTCGCCCTTGTATTTGATAACGCTATGATGTCCTGTTCCTTCTTCAATGTCATTTTTAATAATAACAGGGCAGAATTTTCCGTTATCTGTTGCTTTGATGAAATCAATCTGGTCAAGGTTCATATTTTCGCTTTTTGCAGATGCATAGCCAATATGATATGTATCGTTCTGATAGCATCCACCGCTATACATAAGATAATGATAACCATCTTCATAAAACCAGAATGGACCTTCAACTGTATGCCAATCCCTACCATCGCCATATCTGTTTCTCTGGAAAATTTCTTCATCAAAAGATGGTGAAACTATTTCTTTTTTCAGATTTGCAGGTGTGTATGGGTCTATGAGCTTATCAACAAAGAGGCGTGTTCCAATTCTGTCTGTTTCAACATTATCCTCTGCATAGAAAAGGAAGATTCCTTCCTTTGTTTCAACAACATGGGCATCAATTGAAAATCTTTCATAAAGAGTTTTGGAATTTGTGAAAGGTCCAAGTGGGTTATCTGCAGATGCAACATGTAGATATTGGAAGCATTCTTTAGTCTGGCAAGAGAAATACATATAGAATTTGCCATCATGCTTAAAAATGCAAGGTGCCCAATAATCTTCCCAGCCCTCAACTGTACAAACAACTCCTTCAAATTTCCATTCGCCAAAAAGGTCATCTGCGGAATATGCTTCAACGCCTGAAAGTGCGGTTACATACATATAGAATTTACCGTCATTTTCAAAAACATATGGGTCGGGTTGCGTTCTTCCTTTGGTTAAAAAATTCAATTTCATATTGGTCTCCTTCTGTTATTAACATATTTATTCAGCTTAAAAGATATCATATTTTCAAGCCGTATTTTTTATACACCGTATAATTTACTTTTTAAAGTCAACTTATGCTGAAAGTTCAACAAAATATAATTTTATTCTGATATAGTCTGTTGAATCAATATCACCATTTCCGTCTGTATCCGCAGCAATGAGATATGCACCATCCAAGGTTATTGTTTCAAGGAAAACGCTCTTTACCTTTACATAGTCGGTTGAATCAACAGCACCGTTTCCGTCAACATCTCCCCATACAGCGAGGGTTACGCTATCAACGATTTTTCCCGATACAACAAGGTTAACTTTTGCACCTGTTGCAACATTGCCTTCAATAGCAAGCCCCTGATTTTCAAAGTTTTCAAGAATTTCTTCCTTTGTCTGCTCTGCTTTTGCTCCGCTTACAATTTTGTTTTCCAACTTGAATGAAGAATTGGATTTCAAAGTTATTTTTCCTGTTTTACGCATAATACTTTGAATGGGATATCCGCTATTTATCAAACCAACATTTTTCCAGCTTCCATATTCGCTAAGAAGGGATACTTCGTTTTTGAGCTTTTCTTCTGTTACCTTTATACCTGCACCATTGTATGCACCGTTAAGGGTATTACTCACATAAAAGCTCTTTATTTCTCCCCTGTTAATACCTGCAATCGCTCCGCAAACTGTATCTCCGATAACATTGCAAGCTGAATATCCACCGTGGATTTTGCCAATATTTTCGCCTGCCAAGCCACCAACAGCAAGGTCTCCGTTAACCGTCCCTGTGAACGCACAGTTAATAACTCTACCCTTATTTCTTCCTATAATACCCCCTGTTGCTTTTTCCGTAAAGGCAACAACGGTCTGAACCGCAAAGTGGTCGGATACAAAACCGCCATAAACATTTTCGTTACATACCTGATATGATATAACATCAAGGTCAAGATTATCAACATAAACATAGTCTATAACGGCATTCCCTTTCCAGGAAGCATAACCGGTGAATGTATTTGTTGATGCAGGAGAAATCATATTTTCTGCAACTGTGCTTGAATTTGTAATAAAGCCCGTAAATGCAGAATGGGGACTTGTGTTTGGGGTACAGTTAAAGTCTCCCAAAACACACTGGGCAATATCTTCATAGCCCTTATTTTTGTATTTTTCTTCAAGTGCCTTCATTCTCGTTGCAACAACCTTTGCACCCTCAAGTCGTGCTGCGTCGCTCACATGGTCAAGGTGAGTATTGAAAGCGAGAACAAGCCGTCCTGTTGTTTTTTCAACAAGAGCTGCGAAGCTACAAGTTCTATAGCAAGCTGCTCCCCATCCAAGAGATTCCACATCTGGCGTTGCACTGAGCCAGAATGTGCCTTTTTCAAGGCAGGTAAATTTTGATGTTTTCCAATATAAAGGTGCGCCTTCATTTTCTGTTGCTCGTCTGTATTTAAACTCAGAGCTATATTCAGAAAGGAACGAATCAAGATACGGCTTCCACTGGTCTGTTACTTCTTGCATACCAAGGATATCGGGAGAATACCTGCTAAGCTGCGCCTTAAGCCGTGGTGCTCTTTCAGGTATAGTGTTTGGAGATGCATCTCCCTGAACTCTTATATTGGATGACATTATCTTAATCTGGGTTGCTGAGGGTGATGTATAAACATCTGCATCAGAGATGGAATTATAAACAAGTCCCTCATTTAATCCAACAAGAGAGCCGGTATTTGATGCACCTTTAACAGTTACATTTTCCAAAAATACATTTTTCACAATACCGCCCCTTACATATCCGAATAAACCAACATTGTCTCCACTCGAAGTGATATTCACATTCTTGATGCTGTATCCGTTACCGTCAAACACACCTGTGAATGGATTTGACTTTGTTCCAATTGGAGCAAGTGAAGAATTCATAAGGTCTATATCTGCCCCGAGACGAATAACTACACCGCTGAAATCAGCACCATTGTTTATATTATTTACAAATGTTACAAATTCTCCAAGGGACGATATTACATCTTCAACGCCCCATTTGGCATAAACCTTTTTTGCCCCACTTGAACCGTATTCAATTGCGGAAACAGGAGTTGACTCCATTGCAGAATCCAAATACCACCCCATAAAGACAGCTCCCGATTTTGCTATGTTTTCAGGAAGATTAAACGCCTTTGATTGATAGTATTTATTTATTGGAGTTGTTTCAAAAAAACCACCGTTTGTTTCATAGCTTATGGTATATGATGGTTCACGAACATCAACAGAAGTATTTGTTCCAAGAATCAAGGTGTTAACCGAATAATATCCGTTTTCAGGCATGGAAACAACATCGCCAATATTTCCGTATACATTAGCATTGTTTAAAGTTACTCCCGTTGCTTCACTTTGAGCTGAAATGTTTTTCACTGTTGCCGCCATATCATTTTCCGTTTTTATTGCAGGATAAAGAGGGGTGTTTGTATAAGCAGATTTGTCATTGCCCGAATTGAGATAACAAGCAACCCTTTGGTCTACCATATCTTTGAAATCTTTTTTGTTTCCACCGTTTTGGCTTTGAGTATTGGAAAGATAATATGAGCTTGAATAATCGGGTTTATGACCTTCAGCAGTTCTTACAAGAGCAGTATAATCACCTGAATTTGCATAAACATAACCAACATTATAGCATCCGTTCAGCTTGACATTGTTCTGCCCCCAACCAGATATTCCACCTGCGCAACTGCCCTCTGCAACAACATTACCTGTATTATAGCAATAGTTAAACACAGTGTTTATTCTTGAAACCCCTGTAATACCACCACATCCGTCTAAACCACCCTTTGTTGTTATATCCGCACCATTGTAGCAATAAGAAAAGGTTGAAGCATCGCCATAACCCGAAATTCCCCCTGCACGGTTATAAGAAACAACAGTTCCGTTTGCAATTCCAAGGCGTTCAAATTTTGCTTTATAAGAGCTTCCAAAAAGACCTGCTCCATTTAAAGATGGTTTATCTACATTTATATTTATGATTCTGAAATCGTTTCCATAGAAACTGCCCGAAAATGATTTTGACCAATCCTGGTCGGAAATATATACGCCTATGGGTGTGAAGGATATGTTTTTCATATCGATATCGTGAAGCATATATATTTTTTTACCGCTAAATGTTCCTTTTCCACCGTTTATAAAGTTTGCAAGAGCATTTAATCCAACGGTATCGGTTACAACAAATTCACTTTCACTGCTGTTTGACGCAACTGATGAAAGGTTTGGTAAATCAAGAGTAACACTGAGAGATGCATTTGATGCCGGCATTATATATGTATTGCCCGAAACCTCTCCAAGAGATGAGCTTAATGAAACAGTTGCAGAGCCGACATTAACTGCATATTTACTTCCTGCGTTACGGTAAACAGTTGCAGAAACAGTTCTGTCATCTGATGTTTTTGTTTTTATTACAAGAGTATAAACGCCACCATTTCCATTTTTGGCAATTTCGGGGAAAGCAGAACCCTGTTTCCATACCCTTGTTCTGTGGAAAGAATCACCGTTATCCAGCTTATACGCAATTGCACCGCTTGCAAATTCACCCTTTGTGCAAGGCGTTGCACTTGACCAATCATAGTTTTTAGACATCCAATTTGGAAAATATGAATTCTGAATTGCCTTTGCTTTATTTTCTTCAAGAATGTTTCCTGCGTATCTTCCAAGAGAGTATTGTTCAGGGGCTTCTAAGGCACACCATGCGAAACAGTTTATTATTGTTCCAACATATCCGGCATAATGACCCTGACACCAATCGGAAATACCCGATGCGTGCTTGGGGCCTTTTGCCAAACCTGCAAAATAGCAGTTTTTTGCCGTGCCTCCATTGAGCAATCCACCAGCTATACCGCCAACGGAAATATCGTCTGTATCGGTAGAATTGATTTTTGCACCAACAACGGTTGCAGTTGACCAGCATTTTTCAATAATTCCACCGTTTACAACACCAACTATTGAGCCAATTCGTTCATCCCCCGTTGAAACTTTGCCTTCAATATATCCACCCTCTATTCCAAGGTTTTTAACAACACCTTTGGGAGAGAGTATACCGATAAAGCCACAGTTTATGCCCGATGTTGAAATTTTTATATTTTTTATGGAATAATAGTTTCCGTCAAATGTACCTGAAAAATAAGTGAAAGGTGTATATGACGAACCATTCATATCAATATCACACATAAGTCGGATAGTTTTACCCGAAAAATCGGTTTTGGATGCCAACGAAGAAAACTTTGCAAGACCGCTTAAGGATGTTATTTCAAAAACACCCGAGCTGTTATTGGAATCGTAATCTAATATATTAACTCCCGTTTCCGCTTTAACACCATCAATTGGAGCCGAAAAACAAAAAGCGGAAAGCACCAAAGTCAATGTTAAAAACACCGATAATATCTTTGTTTTCATTTGCACCCTCCGTATATTATTGATATTTTGATTATAAACTATTATCCCCAAAAATTCAAGACCTATTTTAACATAATCATAGCAAAGGTTTCATTTTTGATTTAAGATTAACCACATAATCAGGCATAGATTTAAAAGTCATTCTTTCGCCCGTTGTTGGGTGGTCAATTTCCAGCTTACAGCAATGCAGCATATGGCGTTCCCCACCATTTCCGTATAGCTCATCACCCAATATTGGATATCCCAAATGTTGCATATGAACTCTCAATTGATGAGTTCGCCCTGTGTGCGGAACAAGACAAACAAGGGAATAAACTGCTGAATTACTTTCTTTTACCGTTCCAAAAATGTTTTTGTCATTTTGAGATTTCGTTTCGCTGTTTAAAGATAGTTGCTCATTCTCACCATTTTGGGAATTTGTTTCCCTGTTTGAAGATAGTTGCATATGGGTGTTTTTTTGTTTTGTTTCCATTTCCTGCAAGCAAAAGCTCTCAACTAAAACTCCTTCTGAAAGAGCATATTCTGCACCTTCATCGTTTTTATCACAGACACAGCGTTCTATAACAGATGCATCTTTTCTTTTTATATAACCTTCAACGGTGAATTTTTCAGGGGGAATTCCTTCAACGAGAGCAACATATTCTTTGCCAACAGTTCTGTTTTTCATCTGACTTGACAAAATTCCTGCAGAACGGCGATTTCTCGCAACAAGAACAAGACCGCTTGTATTTCTGTCCAAACGGTTTACGGCACGCATAACAAATCCCTGACCGCTGTAACGAAAAGCAAGGGCATTTGCAAGTGTATCACACCTATGACCATGGGATGGATGAACGGGCATAAAGGGCGGCTTGTCAACAACAATAAAATCATCGTCTTCATAAACTATTTTTAATGGAATATCAAAAGGCAGGATATTTTCATCATTCTGAATCGCATCTTCAAAAGATACCTCTAATCTATCTCCCTCTTTCAATATATACCGCACCGTAACTCCTTCACCGTTAACCCTTATTCCATGATTTCTTTTAAGAGAAGAAACAAGAGAACGGGAAAGCAACAATGTACTTTTAAGATATGTACGAAGCAACACTCCGTTATGTTCTTTTTCAATGATATATTCCATATGCTCACACTTTTCCTGATTCATTTTACAGCAGATATTTTTAATCCGTTAAATTTTCCGCAAAGTGGCTTTGCACCTAAGTTTTTTCACTTTTGCGAAACTTTTAATAGTTAGCATCACTATTATTTACAATTATACTACTTTAACTTTTATTTTTCAAGAATTATCTTAAAAAAAGCGTTGATATTTATATTTTGTTGTAGTATAATCCCCAATAGTGCAACTTGGCAAAACGAAAGGAGCATATCCGTATGAAGTATAATTTTGAAACTGCTCCATACAGAGCAAATAGTGGCTCTGAAAAATGGAGAGATTTGGAGAAAGATTGCAAGAAAAATTCTATAAAAATCCCCGATGGAATAATCCCTTTTTCCGTTGCCGATATGGAATTTGAAACAGCGCCCGAAATCACAAAGGGCTTGAAGGATTATTTGGGATGCGGTATTCTTGGTTACACCTGTGGCACAGAGTTTTACAAAAAAACTGTTTGCTCATATATAGAACGGAAGCACGGTTATGCAGTTGGAGAGGACGAGCTTGTTGAAACAAGAGGAGTTGTTGAAGGTGTATTTTCCGCAGTTCGTGCTTTCTCAAACGAGGGTGACGGAGTTATTATGCTTACTCCCATTTATTACCCTTTGTATAAAGCAATTGAATTGAATAACAGAAAGCTCCTCAGATGTCCTTTAATTTACACCGATGGCGGATACAGGATTGACTTTGACCTTTTTGAAGAACTTGCAAAAGACGCAAAGCTCTTTATACTTTGCAGTCCTCACAATCCAACAGGCAGGGTATGGTCAATAGAAGAATTAACAATGTTAGGTGAGATTTGTCTTAAAAACAACATTTTTGTTATTTCCGATGAGATTCATATGGATATAACCATGCCGGGACACACCCATATTATGTTTCCCTCAATAACGAATGAATTTGCCCAAAACAGTATTGCTTTCACATCACCAAGCAAATCTTTTAACCTTGCAGGGCTTCAGACTTCAAATGCAATTGTTAAGAATTCGGAGAGAAGAAAAGCGTTTCTTGATTCCCTTGCGGCTTCATTCGCTTTCAACGAATGTGGTGTGCTTGGATACAAGGCGTGTGAGCTGGCATACAAGCGTTGCGACAAATGGTTTGCTCAAATGATGAGGGTTTTAATTACAAACAAAGGTATAATTGAAAACTATATCAAGGAAAAACTTCCCAAAGTTAAGGTTTTACCCCTTGAAGGCACATATCTTATGTGGCTTGATATGAGAGATACGGGCTACAGTGCAGATGAGCTTGAAACACGAATGAAGAAAAACTTTCTATACTTTGACGAAGGATATATCTTTGGAGAAGAAGGAGTTGGCTTTGAACGGTGGAATATTGCCTGCCCCACATCATATATTGTTGAAGCGTTGCCAAGATTGGAACAGGCGTTAAGATAAGTAAACATTATTTATAATTTTAAAGCAAAAACACACTTAGAGCTGCGGGCTTTAAGTGTGTTTTTCTTATATATTTTCTTTATATTAACAATTGTAACTTTTATAAGAAAATCAAAGAAAAGTATTGACAGAGAGATAAAAATAGTTTAAAATGCAAATGTGGTATTTTATGCGTTAAAATAATAGATATAAAATGGGAGTGTTATTATGAAAAAGTTTGTAGCTTTACTGATGGTTCTTTCAATGCTTTTCAACTTTTCCACTTTTACATTTGCGGAAGAAATTTCATCAGAATCATCTGCTGATGTTACTATTTCTTACAATGCAGAAGATGTGAAATTGGCCAAGGAGTTTGAAATCACAGTTTCCATAAACAATAATTCCGATGCTACTTATTATGGTGCAGGTTTTACCTTAAAATACGGAAACAACCTTGAATATGTTTCTCTCAATGTTGTAACTCCTGATGATTGTATGTGGGAAACAGAAGTTTATCCAAAAGATTCTGACGGTGATAATATTAAGGATAACCTGTATATGTCAACCTTTTCCGACCTTTCGGGCAATATTTTAGGCGTTGAAAGTGGCAAATCTTTAGATTTCATCTTCACTTTCAAGGCAATCAATACAGGTGATGTACAACTTTCAGTTGAAGATGCTCTTTGTGTTAACGATAGCTTTTCAGATATATACTTTGAAAATGCAACAGATAAATTGTCAATTTCATATCCTGCAAAGACTATCGGCATTTCTCTTTTGGTTGGTACAGGCATAAACATAAACTTTTACAGCTATGTTCCTTCTGAATATGCAGGTGCAAAAATGCACTTCACACAGGAGCTTGTTAACGATGGTGTTTATTCCGAAAATGAATCAAAATTAGTTGACGGCAAGGATTCGGGAAGAAAAGGTGTTTACAACGGTGTTTCAACCCCAATTTATGATTATATTTTGGGTGTAAATCCAGACAGAATAAACGACATGATTCACGCTTACCTTGTTTATGACGGAATTGCAATTTCTGCTCCTGCAAGCTCCAGCGTTATGATGTATTGCAACCATGTTTTCCAAAATGGGCAAAAAACATTACCCGAAAGCACAGCAGAACAATACGAAGCATTTGAAGCCCTTATTTGCGACCTTGTAAATTACTGTATAGAAACTCAAAAATATACAGGTTACAATGCATCATCACCAATAAGAGATGCAATATATAAAGACTACAACTTCTCACCATCGGAATTCCAAAAACCAACCGTTTCAGACTTCAATGTTGTAAAAACAGAAATAACAGACCCTGTTCTTTCAGGCGTAACATTATCTCTTGGTAGTAAGTTCAGGTTGAGATACACAGTTAATGCCACTTCAACCAAAGGAATTAAATTCAAAGTTACAGAAACATCTGAAAAAGGAACAAGAACAGGTTATATTAGCGGTGATAAGTTAATTCCATCAGGTGAAAGCGGAAAATATTTTATCAATATGGTTCCCGCCGCTGTTGGCGTTGATTATGTTTATAACCTTACAGCATACGATGCAAACGGAAACGCTTCAACTTCTGTTACATTCAGCGTTAAATCGTATGTTGCAGCTTATCAGGACGATGCAGAGGTTGGAGACCTTGCCAAAGCACTCTATACTTACGGCAAATCTCTCAGCAAGTATGCTTCCATAATGTAAGGCATAACTCAAATTTATGCTGAAATCATAAACAGAAAGAGTAGGTATGATTATGAAAAAGATTTACGAAGAAGCAATCATTGAAATTATTTCATTTGAAGCAAAAGATGTGCTTACAGGAAGCAACGATATTGATTGGGATACCGAAGAAGACTACGGTATTAACCTTCCCGGCTTAAATTTTTAATAGTTTTAATATTTTAAATGCATAACAGAAACCGCCTTGCAGCTTGCAGGGCGGATTTTATTTTTCTATTAGCATAACTCGGTGGATTCTCACACCTATATCAAATATCCTTTGGTGGCTTATCCACAACAAATATATTTTGGGTATCTCAAAAGTTCACAGCATAACAATGATTATATGAAGAAAACCGAGTTTATTTTCAATAATACTCTATCATTTCTTTCAGGAATTCCTGCTCCATACCAATTATTTCTTTCGCAAGCTCAACGCTGGTCTTATCTGCTCCGGGGCAATTCTTAAGTGCTTTGCATATGGATTTCACTCCCATTTCGCATCCATCAACCATAAGAGAAACAACCTGCCTTGTACTTGAAGATATTCCTAACTTAACATCCGTTTTCAGTCTTGCCATAGTCATAATCAATGCACCGGGGTCGTTTGTTTGTTTTCCGTTTTCTTCAAGGAGCTTTTCGCAACATTCACCATAATCTATATGCTTTGCATTGCTACATTCAATTGAGCGTTTCAATTCTGAATTTCTGACAAATGGTAAAATTTGCTCCATACTGTTTGTTGCATATTTGCATCCCAAATTACAGCTTTTTAACAGCTTAACTGTATCGTAATTCATAACATCACCTTCGTTTTTTTATTATTATTTGCGTTTTTCAAAATATTATTCCAAAACAAAAAAATATTAAAACAGTTTAATATTACTTTACAGCGTTTTTTCTCTGTTTTAGTTTGTTTTGGTTTCAAATAAAAAACAGAAAAATTTGTTTAAAAACAAAAAAATATGCAATTTTATCTTGAATTTGAAACAATCATTTGTTATAATGTAATGTAAAAAAATTATAAGGAGGTTAGTTGAGTAAAGTTGATTTTTCTTCTTTAAACTCAAAGCAAATTAACTATGGAAAAATTTTTAGAAAGCATTTCCGGTCTTTTTACATCCTTCGGCACTTTTGTTGAAGATGGCGGATGGAAAGTTCTGGTTATGTGGGCAATTGGTGCATTGCTGATTTATTTGGCAATTGCCAAAGACATGGAGCCAGCTCTTTTGCTTCCCATGGGTTTTGGTGCAATTCTCGTTAACATTCCTCTTGCAACTCTCACAGGCGAACACGGTGTTATTACCACCCTATACAACGCAGGTATAAGCAACGAGCTGTTCCCTCTCCTCTTATTTATAGGTATTGGTGCTATGATGGATTTCGGGCCACTGCTCACAAATCCAAAGCTCATACTTTTCGGTGCAGCAGCTCAATTTGGTATTTTCTTCACATTCTGCGCCGCCAGCTTTTTCTTTGACCTTAACGATGCGGCAGCCATTGGTATCATCGGCTCTGCAGACGGTCCTACTTCCATCGCACTTTCCAACAAGCTCGACTCTAACTACACAGGTGCAATTGTTGTTGCTGCTTATTCTTATATGGCTCTTGTTCCAATCATTCAGCCAGCGGTTATTAAAGTGTGTACAACAAGAAAAGAACGCCTTATCCGTATGGAATACAATGGTTCTGAAGTTTCCAAAACAACCCGTATTCTTTTCCCCATCGTTATAACAATAATTGCAGGTCTTTTCGCTCCTGCTGCTGTTGAGTTGGTTGGATTCCTTATGATAGGTAACCTTATTCGTGAATGCGGTGTTCTCAACAACCTTTCTCAAACCGCTCAGAAAGAGCTTGCAAACCTTGTTACAATTGTTTTGGGTATTTCAATTTCCTTCTCGCTTCAAGCAGAATCCTTCTTGCAGTTGAACACACTCCTCATTATGGGTCTCGGTCTTTTTGCATTTGTTTTCGACACATTTGGCGGAATTATGTTTGCAAAATTCTTGAACCTTTTCTCAAAGAAGAAGATAAACCCAATGATTGGTGCTGCAGGTATTTCTGCGTTCCCAATGTCTTCCCGCGTTATCCATAAAATGGGTCTTAAAGAAGACAACACAAACTTTTTGCTTATGCACGCTGCAGGTGCAAACGCTGCAGGTCAGATTGCATCCGTTGTTGCAGGCGGTCTTATGATGAGCTTGCTTTCAGAATTTATGTAATTGGAGGTGGAAGAAATGAATAATGAAACCCTTACTTCCTTAAATACTACTACCGAATCCATTGAAGCAACCGAATCCGTTGAAGCAACCGAATCCGTTGAAGCAACCGAATCCGTTGAAGCAACCGAATCCGTTGAAGCAACCGAATCCGTTGAAGCAACTGAATCCATTGAAGCAACTGAATCTGTTGCGTGGCCCGAAGGTGGCAAGGATTCATTCTTTGACCATTCCCTCCCCATAATGGGACTTGGTATGCTCGGTATATTCATTGTGCTTGGTCTTATTGCTGTTGCAACAATTTCAATAAACAAGCTCTTCCCCGCAAAGAAGGATAAATAAAATTATCTATTTCCAAACTCGTATTTATACAAAACATCAAATCCCAAACAGAAAAACAAAAGTTCTGTTATGCAAACAAAAAAATATTCAAATATAGTTTTAGTTTCTCTTTGAGATATAAAACCGTCTGACAAGCAGATTTGAAAATACTCAAAGAGTATCCCAAACAGTATAATTGTTGCACAGAGTAACATATGTAAAAACAAAGGAGTTATTTTATATTTTTGTTTTATCATAACTGTTCCTTTCCCTAATCTAATTCAAACAGAGGTATTGATAATGAGATGTCCATTTTGTTCCTACGATGACAGCAAAGTTATAGACTCTCGCCCGGGCGGTGACAACACAATAATCAGACGCAGACGGCTCTGCCCAAAATGCGGAAAGCGGTTCACAACCTATGAGTCATTTGAAATCTCCCCCGTTACCGTTGTTAAAAAAGACGGTTCAAGAGAACAGTTTGACAGAAACAAGGTATTGGGAAGCATACTTCGCGCTTGCGACAAACGCCATCTAACACGCGCACAGATGGAAAATGTTGCAAAAAAGATTGAGCAAGAAGTAAGTAGTTCTATTCAACGTGAAGTTTCATCAACATATATCGGTGAGCTTGTTATGGAAGAATTGCGACACCTTGACGAAGTTGCGTATGTTCGTTTTGCATCTGTTTATAAGCGTTTTACAGACATAACCGACTTTATGGGAGAGCTTGAAAAACTATCAGGCAAAAAATAAATCAAAGTTATTGATATAATTATTTTGGCTTTTCCCTTCTTTTCGGTTACATTATACAAGCGTTTTTCAGCTTTGTCAAACGATTACACTAATTATTTCCTTAGCATTATTTTGATATGAAATATCCCCCGATGGGCTTTCGCTCTCGGGGGATGTTTTATGTAAGTAATACCCCCGATGGCTTTCGCTCTCGGGGGATGTTTTAACTAAATATTTATTTTAAACACTGAATAAACTTCTGCAAAGAGTGTTTATATAAGAGAATCATTTATTTTCTTCAAAAAACAAATGGGGATTTACAAAAATTCCGTTTATACTTACAGCGAAATGCATATCTGCAACATCTGTAAAACCCGTTTTTCCTGAATATCCAACCATATCGCCTGCTTTTATATCAACTCCATTAGTATCTGTATTTAAAGCAGAAACAACAGAAAGATGATAATAATGAGACATTATTCCGCATCCATGGTCAACAATGGCTGAAATACCGCTTTTTTCTTTTTCTCCAACAAAAACAACCTTGCCGTCTGCGGCACATTTCACTTCTGTTCTTTCGGGAACATTATAGCTGATTCCATCATAACAAAGCTGTGGTGGAAGTCCGTTATAGAGAACTTCAAATCCAAAATCCACACCTATATCGCCATCAACAGGTGGAAGAAGCACAGGGCTACTCCAAAGAAAAGAGTTGTTAGTTTTTGAAAGATTTTGGTTTAAGAAACTCTCATATTCCTTCTTTCCGTCGGGGCTAATTACATAATTGTGAAGCTCTGCACTTAAATTCTTTGTGCAAAAGCCCTTGGTTTCGTTTTTCACCGACAAGTCAAAGGAAAATTCCTCACCATTCACGCTGATTTTCAAGGGATAATTCCCTGTATATGTTTCAAGTCCAATGGGAAGCAGAGCAAAATTCCTTGTATATCCTGCATAAACAACGGGAGTTTTATAGGTAATTAAATCAGTTTCAATGGTGAGAACTTCACCGAAATCAATATTATCGGCATAAATAACAACACAATCACCTGCTGAAGCATTATTTTTATCAAGGGTTATCAAAGGTGCTTCGTTATAAATACACTCAAAGCTCCAAACTCCTTCACCATAAAAACAGCTATCGTTTTTTTTCGTCCATTTTGCTGATACGGATACATTAAAACCATCGCCATGATGTAAGCCAAGCTCACTTATATTAGAGGAAGTTTTCCCATTTGAATTATACGAAATCACCATATTATCAGGGCTTACCGAAAAATTAACAAAACCCTTTTCCAAAGCAGATGCAGAAACGTCAACAGCAACGCCATTATCAGAGGTTTTTGCCTCCGTATAGCTATAAAAATTGCTGTCACTTTTCTTATAATTCCACAAATATTCCTTTGGTAAAGCCGTAACGCCACCGTCAACTGATGTTATATTTGCATCAGGAAGAAATCTGTCTGCATATAAAGATTCATATTCTCGCCTCATAAGAATATTTCTTGCATCATCAATTTTGCAAACAAGACCGTTTCCGTCAACAAGCAACGATTCTCCATTAAGCGATGGATAGAAATAATAAGATTTTTTGATATTGTTTTTAAGCTCAAATACAATTTTATAAAGCTGTGCTTCTTCGTTGATTTGCTGTACAGCACCATCCTTTGCTTCGTGAACAAAAGAAACATATTGCTCTATATCCTTTCTGCCCTCATAACGATGCTCATATTTGTCATCGCTTATTCGCACCGCAATAACATCTTCAACGGAAATATCCTGATTTGCTATGATAACCAGATATACTAAAAGGGTTAAAAAAGGCAGAAACAAAAGAATTGAGCCAATTCTCTTTAACAATGGATGCTTTTTCATTTTTCACCAGCCGTTTATTAAAAAACACTTTAAACTCAAAGAAAACTTTCTCTTTGAAACATATTTTTGCATTTTTAAACTTTATGAGATTTATTACATTTTTAAACTTAATGAGAATTTATTAGTTGAAAGCAGGAAGGTTTTCTGTTACAACTGCTTCAACCTCAGACATATTGGGTGAGATTATAAGGTAAACCTTTGTGCCTTCTTTCTTAACGACAGATTTATTTACCATTTCGATTATAGTTGCGTTGTAATTTGAAAACTGTGCCTTAAGACTGTCAATATATGCATTCAGCTTATCTTCAATAAGAGTTGCTTTTTCATCAGATTTGCCTGCAAAAACTATAATGCTTTCATAAGAATTTGTTGTATCTGAAACCTCTAAATATACATACTGATTGTATGCATCTGAAGCGATTCCGAACATATCAAGGGGGTAATCTTCAAGATTTGCATAGTCTATCATATCACCATCAAAAGCAACTTTTTCTTTGATTTTTGCTGAAAATTCTTCCTTTGTTATGGAAGTGGCTTCGGATATTGTTTCTGAAGTTACTTCAGAAACTGTTGATGAAACAGCGTCAGATGTTGCTTCGGAAGATGCTCCTTCATTTGTGCAGGATGCGAATGATGCAAGCAATGCACCTATAAGTAAAGCTAATACGATTTTTTTCATTTGATTTTTCCTTTCAGTTAATTAAAACTATAACAATATTCAATTGTTGTTTTAGTAAATTGTTTCATTGGTTAATTGTTGTATTGGTTAATTGTTGTTTTAGTAAATTTTTGTTTTAGTTAATCGGTTGTTTTTAAAAAACTAATTCTTATTTAAAATTGGCATTTTTTCGGGGTTAACATATGTCCCCTCAATTTTTCTTTTTGCATAATCACGGAGAATTGCCGTCCATACCTTATAGCCATCTTTCCCAATATGGCAATATCCATCGGATGCGTAACTATCTGCAAGACAACCGTTTTTCGTAAGCTGGGAAGCTATATCAACAAAATCATCACCGTTTGCATTGCAATAATTAAGCAGGTAATTATTTAATAAGCTAAGGTTTCTGTTGTTCAAGCTGGGCTGATTATTTGTTGACTTTGTTAAATATGTTGCACTGAGGACAACTATCTTAACATCGGGATATCTTGATTTTATTGTTTCTATCATTAAAACAACATCTCTTGCACATTTTGTGGCACAGTTTGCAGGGTCATAATATAGCGCAAGGTCATTAAGCCCCATAAAGTTAATATAAACTGTTTTCGCTCCCATAGCTCCAACTGCATCTTCAACGCTGTATTTAACGCCCTGATATGAAGGATTTATTGCACCTTCTTTAGATGCAGGTGTGCGGTTATTATGATAAACTCCAAAGCTACCTGCAACAAAAAATTTAGATGTTCCCAAAAAATCCGGGATGCTGCCTGCACGCTGGGTATTTGCAAACTTCTGATACCCGAGCATTATTGAGTTACCAACAAACATAGCGTCATTGAAAAACGCATCAACATCGGATGCAACCACCTTATCAGGTACAGGAATAACAGGAGTTTCAACTATTTCAACGCTTGTATCTTCTTCACTTGAAGTAACTTCACTTGAAGTAGTTTCGTTTGATGTGGTTTCGTTTGATGTAGCTTCATTTGAATTATCTTCACTTGAAGTAGCTTCGTTTGAAGTTGCTTCACTTGAAGTGGCTTCACTTGAAGTGGTTTCACTTGAAGTAGCTTCGTTTGAAGTGGTTTCACTTGAAGTAGCTTCGTTTGATGTTGCTTTACTTGATGTTGCTTCACTTAAAGTGGCTTCACTTAAAGTAGCTTCGTTTGAAGTTGCTTCAAGTGAAGTGATTTGGGATAAATCAGAAGAAATATCACCCTTTGATTCGCTATTTTCCTCACTTGCTGTTGAACAAGACGGAAGCAGTAAAGTGAGGCATAACAAGATAGCAAAATATTTATTTTTCATATATCTCCTTAAAAAGACAAACCAAATTTTGATTTACTTTCAAAATCATTACAGACAATTTTTAGTTATCAACCCTTTGAAAGAGTTGGCATACTTTCCGGATTTTTATATGTGTTATTAAGTTTTTTTGCCGCGTAGTTACGAAGAAGTCCCGTCCAGACAAGGCATCCGCTGTCTGTAAGGTGGCATCCACCCGAATCAGGGTCAGAGCAATATTCATCTGCAAGACATCCGTTGTCCCCAACAAGTGCAGAAGAAATATCAACAAAGTCAACACCGTTTGCATTACAGTAATCAAGAATAAGATTATTCATAACGCTAAGGTTTTCATTGTTAAGACGAGACATACTGTTCCAGCTCTTTATCATATATGTTGTGCTGAGAACAACAACTTCAACATTTGGGTATTTTGTTTTTATATCCTTGATGATCTGAATCATTTCCTTTGCTGTATCCTGAGCACAGCTATCCACAGGAAAGATACCCATATCATTAAGACCTGCAAGGTTTATAAGAATTCGTTTTGGATTTGCAACACCAACCAAGTCTTGAACGCTGTATTTTTCTCCCTTATATGTTGGATTTACAGACCCTTCTTTTGATGCAGGTGTATGGTTATTGTGATAAACCCCAAAGCTACCGCCACAGAAGAATTCGGAATTTCCCAAAAAATCCTTTACGCTTGATGTACGATACTTATTTACAAAATTTCTGTATTTAAGCATTATTGAGTTACCAACAAAAATACTGCCATCAAAAAATGAATCAACAGGATTTGATGTTATTGTTGTTGGAATAACAAGCTCTGTATCATAGGAAACTTCTTCTGAAACTTCTTCTGATGGTGATTCTGAATTAGATATATCGGAAGATACATCCTTTGAAGACGCATCAACAACCGAGCTTTCAACTTTTGAAATATCCCCATTGCTCGATTGGTCATTAACAACAAGCTCTGTACACGATGCGGTCATAACAAGCACCAATGCCGCAAGTGATGATAATAAAATTCTTTTAAACATTAAATTTCTCCTTTTCTTTCTTTAGCGTAATATCGCAACGCTGAAAGTAATACTTTACATCCATCTTGGTTCAATTTATAATAATTATCGGCAGAAAAATCCGCTTTCAAAGCATTTTCTTCGTTAGACAACATAGCTGAAATATCAATAAAATCTCCACCATTTGAGGTGCATACCTTTTCAAGCTCCTCATTATACAGTTTTATTTTTTCGTTATTTATGGTTTTCATATATGTTGCTTTCGATGATATTGGGGGTGAGCTTAAAACAACAACGGAAATATCATTAAAGCTCCTTTTTAGGTTAAGAACCAGTTTTCCCATATCAGACGCCGCCTTAATGTGACAGTTTTCTTCGTCTCCATATACGGGTAAATCATTAACAACGGAAAAACAAAGTACAACTATTTTAACACCTGTTTCCCTTACCGCCTCTTCTATTGTCAGCTTAGCCCTTTTTTCCCCTTCACCCATATACGGATGAGTTGATGAGGACGATGTAGGAATATAGTTGTTTTCGTAAATTCCGAAATTTGTATTATAGAAAAATGTTGTTTTTTCCAAAAGCATTGGGCTTTCTCTACGCCAGTATGAAAGAGAATCAAAAAAATCACTCATAGGTGCATTACCCACAAATAGACAATTTTCAAAAACTGTATCATATGGGCTGGGTGATAAAGCACATTCCCCATTTTCTGGAGCGAAAACCTGACCTACAGCAATAGAATCCATACTTATTCCATTGTCTGTAAGGTTTCCTGCAAATGTTTTTTTGAAGCTGTCGCACGAAGAAAGAGATAAAACGGTAATCGCTGAAAGCAAAAATGACAACACTTTCAGATAAATCTTGCTTTTCAAATCCTTTCCCCCTTTGTATAATACTTCAAATTGTATTATACAACAACAATACCACAATGTCAATAGTTTAAATTACTGTAAAACTGTCATATAAATTGCAATATAAAATGTCCACAAAAATAAGCGACTAAAATTGTTTAAAAAGTA
>JAZNIJ010000037.1:0-23970 GCA_045577455.1 Eubacteriales bacterium | reverse complement strand
CGACTAATTTTTTATACGAATATGTTGCTAATTCATGTCTGTTACCTTGCAATTCTAATAACATAACACAATTCTTGAAACACTTTTCGAAGTTTTCATCACTTCTGTCATTAGCTAAAGAAAACACCAACAAATAAAATGATTTAATGGTAAACTGCAACAATTCATCAAAAACAATTGTAGGATTTTCAGTTTTGAATATTTTCGAATTCATTCTTCTTGCATACAAAGACATATACTGCGGCTTTATATCAAGTTTTTCTAATGAAAGCATACATTTTAATATATCTTTTTCTACAAAGAAGAAATCTTTTTTCAGTTTTATTATATCTTCCGGTTTGCTTTCTTTGTAAACAGACATCAGAAAATTAAATATCAATTCATCTGTATAATCCCAATGACGGCTTTTGTTAAATTCTGCATATATTTTAAGTTTTTCTTCTTCTGTTAACATAAACCTCACCAACAACAATTAATTATTTAACATCTTTTCAAGAATCGCTTCAATGATTTCGTTCTTTTGCTCTTGAGCAAGCGTGAAATTGCAACTGAACGATGCCTTGTTGTCATTATACTGAAATTCAATTTTAGTATCATTGTTTTTATTTTTACTTTCAGTCAAGTTAATCACTTTAGAAACTACAAACTTTAACGAATCATAGATGGCATTGTAACCAATGTTTTGAGCTATTTGAATAATTACAAACACTATTTCTTCAGGTAAAAAACCGTCTTCATCTAACGAACTGAAGACTATACCGTGTTCATTATTCGCGTTCAATTGTTCAAGGTCCGCTTCTGTAA
This sequence comes from Eubacteriales bacterium, assembly GCA_045577455.1. Lineage (GTDB taxonomy): Bacteria > Bacillota > Clostridia > Oscillospirales > CAG-382 > SIG653. The sequence continues at coordinate 23,166 of JAZNIJ010000037.1, read as the reverse complement.
GTTTCAAATTCTCAATTAAAACAACCGTATTCATTTTTACTACCTCTTTCTTTGTTTGTAATATCGATGATTTCGTTTTCAACAACACAGACATCTATGAGTATCCGCTGATTGATTTTAATAAAAACATAACACAAACTGCTTATAACTTTTCGGGATTTAAAACATATATCTTTTTTCCTTTTTCTTTGGCAACGTTTACTGTATATCCGGTGCCTGAACTAGAACCATCCCAAACAGCAATAACAATTTCAGATTTTTCTACCATATACTCATTTCTTTTGTGCATACAGTCAGATGTATATTGTTCCTGAAGCACTGTTTTGCAGTCACTTTGATTTAAAACACTGTAATATCTGTTCCTCATCTCATTTGACCATCTGTCAGGTTGACTTCGACAAGGTATAGCACATTCCAATGTAATATGCGGGTGTTCATTTTTTAGTTCTAACACTATTTCACCACATATCATATCTACTCCGATAGCCATGCCTGAAATGAAATGGGAAGCACCGTGATTTACAATCAAATCTTCTATCTTCCTGCACAGCATTCTTTTCATTTTAATACATTTGGGGTCTTCTTCATTAAACCCAAAAGGCAATTTTTGAAGTCTGTGTCCGGTAAAGCATACTGTAATTTTTTCATTATACATCATACATCTTACCTTTCCTGTTGAGTCTTATAAAGATTATACAGGAGTTTAATGTCGAATACCATCGAAAAATATAAAATTGTCTTATATACATATAGTTACGCAAATCCTGAAAAGTAACATAATTTTTTTACTTAACCCGTAATAAGGTCAAGAATTTCCTTTGCAAAGGTGATAATAATACCACCCGCAACGGTAAGAAAGCCGTTTGCTCTCTGTGAGGGGTCGTGTGACTTGAGTGAAAGACCGACCTGAACAACACCGAAGCCAAGAATAATCATACCGACAGCACGGATAAGACCGAAGATGAAGGTCGAAAGGTTATTAACAACGGCTACGGGATCATCAGCCGCAAAGGCTGTAAGACCGAGAGAGCAGAACATTGTGATGCAAAGGATAATGCCTACATAGGCCTTGTATCCCTTTCTCACATTACCCTGTAAGGGTGACTTGGATGATTTTACGATTGAATTACTTTTTTTCATTAGATTTTTCCTCCTTATAAATTTCTCTTAAAATTTCTTCAACTTCAATATTTGATAAAATAACGAAATCCTCTTCTTCCGTTACCTCTTCTTTTGCTTCGACATCATTTCTGAGGCTGAAGCGTAAACCGCCGGATGAATAGTCATTAAAGCCGTGAACATAAGGCTCTGCATCTCCGTTGGCGGTAAATTCAACATTAGGATGTTTTAAAATATTGTATTTTAAATCCATAATGGGTCTTTCACCTCGGATAAAGAGAAGTGCATATTTATTGTCGAGCATTCTGACCTCATCGGGTGTCAGAAGCTCACGTCCCGCTATTTGGTAGTTAGTTGAATAACTACCGTTTTTACCTTTGGATTGACCGTAGGTATTAGTATCAATAGTTTCTTTACCGAGGAGCTTTGATACATATTCGTGGGTACTCTGTTCATTACCTCCGAGGTAGAGGAACTCATCACAGTTACCCACTATGCTTTCCCACTGTTTCTCAAAAAGAGCTTTGAGCTGTGCCATATTCTGTATGATAATCGATACAGATATTTCACGGGAACGCATTGTTGACAAGAGCTTGTCAAAATCATCAGGAAGTGCTACATTGGCAAATTCGTCCATCACAAAATGAACATGAACGGGAAGTCTGCCACCGTGAACAAAGTCTGCCTGATAATATAACTGCTGAAAAAGTTGAGTATATAACATACCGACAATGAAATTAAAGCTCATATCGTTATCGGAAATAAGACAGAAAACTGCTGTTTTCTCTTCACCGATTTTATCAAGCTCCATTTCATCGTTCTGTGTTATTGAAGCAAGTGAGTTAAGGTCAAACTTCTCAAGCCTTGCAAGTAATGTAATCTGAATTGATTTAAGAGTTTTACCTGCACCCTTTCTGTACGAACGGTAATATCTTGCAGCGATATGTCCCGGCTTTTGTGTTTCAAGGTCATCAAATAATCTATCCAAGGGACTTCTGAAATTTTCATCGTCCTCACTGACATCACCCTGCCGTATCATCTCAAGCACCGTCGGGAAGTTTTGATCTTCGGGAGGTGCCTCATAGTGCAGTAAAGATATTAAAGCTTTGAGAAGCAGGCTTGCCGCTTGGTCCCAGAAGGGATCTTGTGCCTGTGAGCCTTTAGGTGTAGTGTTTTTGAAAATATTTGTCACAAGACGCTGAATGTCGTTATCATCCCTGATATACACAAAGGGATTGTAGCAATCACTTTTCTCCATATTGATTAAATCAAGTATTTTTATCTTATATCCTTTTTCTTCTAAGAGATAACCTGTGTCACGGAGAATTTCACCCTTCGGGTCAAGAATGATAAACGATGTATTGGCGTTTACAATGTTGACCTTTGCAAAGTGGAAGGTCTTACCGGAGCCGGAGCCGCCTACACATAATATGTTTAGGTTTCTTCTGTGCTTTCTGCCGTCAAGACCAATCGCTGTGTTTTGAGTAAGTATCTTATTCGCACATATATCTTTCTTTTCCATATACTTTTTCGATATTACTTCGGGTTTGCCCCATTTAGCGGAGCCGTGCTCCTCTCTGTGTCGGTAGTTTCTTTCACTTGAAATGTAAATACCGATACCCAAAACATACATCACAATGAAAATGAGGGCAGTTTTCAGACTGTCCTCACAGAAGGATATTTTAAAAGGATTCGCAAATGCAACACTTAAGTTTTCAATTATCCCTACAAGACCTTCACCCATATACGGTGCCGTTAAAAGAGCAAACCATATTACGGGAATTAAGCCACAGGCATAAAGTATAAGGTTGTTTTTAGATAACCTATCTTGCTTCATAACAGCTTCTCCTCTTATCTTTTTCAAGAGGTGCATCAATTATTTTCAGCAGTAATTCATCGACATCTTCTGTCGGTTTTTCTTCTTCAAGAAGCATATTGCGAAATTCGTTAAAGCCGTTAATCAAAAGGTTGTGTTCAAAGTCGTCCAGAGCTATTACACGCTTTCGTGACCTCATACAAACACTCCCTTATCTCGCATCTCTGTTTTTCGCTCTTGCCTCTATTGTTTTTTCCATCGATGTAATAATTGAGTTGGCTTCGCTGCGGATTTTTGAAAGCTCTTTTCTGATTTCCTTGGCACTTCTGTCCTCAAAAAGCTTCTCATTCTTTTCAAAGCCTTCAGGCTCAAAGCCCATTCTTCTGCAAGTGATGTAGGAAACAGCTCTTGCCGTAAATTCATTTGCTTCACGGTTGTATTCGCCCTTGTCCATACTTGCGTGAGCGATTTCCTTTGAAAGTGCTCTGAAAATTTCTTCAGCGGTCATCCCCTGCATAATACGGATTTCATTTTTCTCTGAATCATAGATTGCAGGGATGCCTTCGGGCAAATCACTTCTTATCTCTACGGGAACGGGTGATGTCTTAACAAGAATCTTAATGAGAATGTTTTCGTTGGGGAGCCTTCTGCTTCTGCGAGTATCTTCGGAATTAGTCTGTGTAATATCAAAGACCTTCTTCGCATTGTAGCTGACTCCCGTTGTGCCGTCCTCTCTTGTATATTCTTTACCCGGCTCAAGTATTGTAATTGCCTTTTCGCCCTTGTTAATATATACGCCCTGCTCCTGCCAATACTTTGAGTCACCGAGCTTTGCAGCTTCGGGCATCTGATGTGCAACCAAGATTGCGTTACTTACAGAGTATCTGTCAAAGCGGCTCTGAACATCAAGATAAGTTTTAAACTTATCTGTGTCCGTTAAACTCTTTGTGCCTTCTTCAAGCAGTTCATAAGCCTTTGCTCTGCTTTCCTGCCTCTGCTTTTTCCAATCGTCTTTGTTAAAAGTTTCGTTTGAATTTTCATTAACCTCTGACATGTTCTTTATTTCCTTTCTTCTTTTTTTGATTTGGATGTGTAGGTGCTTTGCTTTGTGTGTTTTTCTTAGGTGCGGACTTTTCGTTTGTTTTTTCTCTTTCAATTTCCTCTCGGTAAAGTTTAAGCTTTCCTTTGATGGAAGGTCGCAAAGACGCATCACTTTCGTCCCTTGAGTAACCCTGAGCTTCTCTGCTCACGGAAGTAGGCTCGGACAGACGGGATTTTTCCGTCCTCGCCTGAGAAGGGTTCGTAGAATAACTCTTCTCTTGTTGCTGTTGCTTTTTGCTGAAAAGCCGTCAATAAATTCATTAGTCGGCATCTGACCGGGTGTGCTTCTGTTAGGTACGTCCTGTCTACCTTCCATAGATTTCTTGACCGCTTTTCGTATTGTCATCTGATTTGGTGTACCGAGCCGGAAGCGTTCAAAAATTCGGTTGACCTTTTCGGTATCTTCTTCCCTTACCATAATGTCACACTTACCGTCTTTGGCTTTGTTGTCCTTGAGCACATGGTACATAACACCGTAACGCTTTGCTTCCTCGCAAAACTTTCTGAGGTGTTCATCCTTGATTTCAAAAACTTTAATCGGCTTATTTGTTTTAAGCATCTTTGTAAGTGAAGCTTTACCTACTGAAGTATTTGAATTATCCTTCATTGCGATAATAAGCAAGTTAGCAAGACGCTCAACATTGTCACCCGTAATCTTTGCAGCTACCTGAACTCCTTCCAAAGTCATTCGCACAATTTGTTCGGCAGCATCACCTGATGCGTTCATAGTTCATCAACTCCTTCCTGCTGTTAGATTCTTTAGCCTGCTCTATTCGCTCGTCTATGACAGGCTTTTGTTTTTCAATTCTGTCACATATAACAATATCTCTCCGCAGCTTTTTAATCATTACGGAGAGATTAGAGATGTGTTCTCTGATTTCGTTTTCTTCTTTTTCATCACCGCTTCTTATTGCGACTTTAAGTTTGTTACGAAGAATATCTCTTGCCTTTGTAAGCTCTGTCAATTCATCCTTACAAGAAGAACTGAACTGTTCTAACTGCTCATAGCTTTCAATATCGTTGTCACACAAAAGATTTTGCTGTTCAATCAGACGGTCAAGCTTTCTGACCTCCTGAAAGAATCGCTTTTGTAATTCTCTGTTTCTTTCAGGTCTTGTCTTTACAATCTTTACAACCGTAATGAAACGAACATAGACCTGCTGATAATTTTCATTGTCCAAATCCTCAAGGTAATCTTCAACAGTGTTATCCTGTTCGAGAAGTTCAACTTTTTTTCTTCGTATGTTTTCTTCGATACGCTCGGCAAGTCTGTCGGGTTCGTAATCTTGTCCGAGGTTTCTCAATCGTCTTGCTTTCGGAAACAACGGATGCGTCAGCGTGACATACTTGTGACTGAAATCGAAAGTATATCCTCGCTTCTTCATCTCTCTGAAAAAATCATTTTCATTTTCTGAGAGAAGAATACACTCATCAATATCTTTTCTGAAGATTACATTCTTTGTAACCTTACCGGCCTTTTCCTCCATATACTCATAACGGCTTATGTGTTTTGAAGGTCCGGGATTTTCAATCACAGACAGACCGTACTCACGGCATAGATTGTCCGAGAGTTCTCTCATTCGTCTGTTGTTTGCTTTACAAGAGTTATACTTTTTTCCGTCAACAAATGAAACGGAATTAAGGACGAAATGATTATGACAGCAATCGGTATCAAGGTGTGTGGCTACAACTACTTCAAAGCTGTCGCCCCACATTTGCTCTGCAAACTTCATCCCGATTTCGTGTGCAACTTCGGGCGTAACCTCACCCGGTGCAAAAGATTGATAACCGTGAAAAGCCAATATACCGTTTTTCTTACCGTATTCTTTTTTTGTTTCCTGCATCTGTTCGTAAGCAGAGGCAGGAGTGCAGTTGAGAGCATTAACAAAAAGTTTCTGTTCTGTCTTCGTTGACCTTGTGGCATAGTCGAGTACATCTTTTAAATCTTCTTTGTCTTTAAGAGAAGTTTTTTCAATGTTTGCTGCATAGTCAATCACATGGTCGAGCCTGCAATCGACTTTCCAAAGACTAACCGTTGCCAACTCAGTACCTCTTTGCTTCGTAATGTTCACGGATGAACTTTTCAACTTCTCTTAATTTTACCAGCTCTGTATTTAAGTCAGGTACATTTAAAATTCCGTTTGCATTGATATAAAACAAAATCTGATTGATGTTGTTGCCGACTGCTCTGACTTCACGAATGAGTTTTTTATAATCAACAGGCGGAGCCTGCAGCGGAACATAACCTTCAAGCAAAAGACGAATGAGCCTTCCTCGTTTCAGATTTGTTTCTTTACAAAGTCTACAAAGGTTTTCATACTCTCTTTCGTTAAAATAAACTTCGAGTCTTATAGGTCTACTTCGCACGGTATCAATCCTTTCCTTTTAAAAATTGCAACGGCAATCGCTCCTGCAATATTTAAGGTCATAGCGAGCTGAAAAAGACATACGGATGCTGCTGTGCTCATCGGCATCGCCTCCTTTCATTGGGGTCTTTTAGGGGTTACCCCCTAAACAAGCGGATTTGCCCGGTCAAATCCATTGCTTGTTAATACTAATGCCATCAATTTTGCTGTTTTAATATATCTCGTCTATGAGGCATTCCTCGTAATCGTCCATAGGACAATTTTCACAATCCGCATCACACGTAACCGTGTTGTGTTCACCTTCGGTGAAGGCTTTGATGAGCATAGCTTCATCGCTCATGTACTTTGTAAGCAGGTCAGTGTTCTCGACGATGTCCTTGACTTTTCTTTCCGCTTCCTTGTCAGAGCGTGCCATAACCTTCATATCAATATTTCTGACCTGCATAACAATAACTTTGTACTCTTTCATTTTTCATCACCTCCTCATCTGCTTAAATCTTTTTCGGGATTGAAACGGACAGCATTGATTTCATCACCGACGGAATAAAATCTTTCGGGAAGTTTAAATTCTTTTTTTGTTTCTGCAGCTTCTTCTTCGGTGAGGCTTATAAACTCATCACCGTTCGTACCGCAAATAAAACAAGTACCTGCGATAATGTCAACAACTCTTCCGTCATCGTCACGCATTGCTCGGCAAAAATCCAAGCCGTCATTCTTTCCGTCACGGTTGTGAATGACAACTCTGCTGTCAAGCTGATAAACATCAATACCGCCACCGACAATTTCTTTCATAGCTTCGTAGGTTGAATCAATCTCTATAACCTTTGCAACCTTGCCCGGCTCCATAAGAACAACTTTGATTTTTTCCTGCGGCTCAACTTCTTCTGCATCAAAATTGATTTCAGAAAAATCATCAGCATCAAGAATGTAATCACCCTTGTACCATTTTTCTGTTGCGATGTGCTGTGCTTCTTCCAAACTATTTGCTTCGACATACACATCTCTTTTCAACTTTTCGGTAATCGTCACCTTGTACTCACTCATAAAGCATCAGTCCTTTCATAAGAATTTTTATTTTCATTTATCAAGTGACACAGATAATCGTTCACATCTTTTCCGTAAGGTACAATGTGATTTATAACTTCATACCTCTCGGATAAAATTTTTGAAAGATGTTCTGCAACCTTTTGTCCCGGCTCATCGTTATCAAGGTGAAGATGAATTGTTTTTATTCCTTCGCCCTTTTCTACAAGCGATGAAAGAGCAAGAGGTACAACAGAAAATTTCTTTGTAATGTTTACACCGGAAAGAGAAACAAGGCACTGATCTTTTAAATCAGCGCCTTGCATTTTTTCTATTGTCATATATGAAAGTAAGTCTATTGCACTTTCAAAAATGTGAATGGTATCTGCATCCTTCTGTGTCAAACGAAATGAAAATCTTTTATCACTTCCGCTGACATCACAGAAAAATCTTTTTGTGTTTGTTGAACGCATTGTAGCGTATCTTGCAGTTCCTTTTTCATCGTAGCCGACAAAGACAACATTGTTTCGGTAAGAACTTTGGTAAAGCATACCCTTATCAATGAAAAAGTCTATGACTTCTCTGGAAATTTCTCGGCGCATAAGATATGAAACAGCTTTGTCATTATTCTCTGCTTTCTTCGGCAGAGAAAACTTTTTGGGAGGCGGCTTTGCCTTGTGATAAACCTCCTTTGGTATAACTGCCTGTGTGCCGAGAATTAAACCTACCGCATCAAGGAATTGCATTCCTTTGACTTTAATGAGATAGTCGAGAGCACTCTTGCCACCTATACCTCTTGACCACCACATCCACCGTCCGTTAGATATTTTCAAACTGTCGTGAGTGCGAGTAGAATAAACTTTTCTTGAAACTCTTTTAAGCTCGTAAGGCTCATAGTATTTCAGATAAGTCAGCAGGTCCATTTCTCTTGCGTTAGCAACATCTAACCATGTGTAAAACGACATAAGGCAATCTCTCCTTTGTTCATTTTATATTCCCTGATTTAACACAATGTTTTATTGACTTAAATTTGTCCTACATTAAAACATTATGCAAATTCAGAGTAGCATACAGATTTATTAGATAAATATTGTTCTGAAGGGGGATAAGGTATATTAACACAAAGAAAAAATAGCCATGTTGGTTGAACATGACTACTTTTCTTGGTATTCAATTGTAAAATCATAACTGAATTAACCTATAAAATTAAGATTAACCGTATGATAGCAACCTCATTCACTTTATGTAATTAAGTGACATCTTATTCCCATTCGAGGCAGCGAAGAAATGGGAACTGCTATTTTGTTGCTTAAACGGTAACAAGGTCATCGTCAAGCTGCATAGGGCAAGTTAAAATATACATATGCAAAAGCAAGGCATGTATCTCGTTCTTCAAGAATCTCTTCTTCAGTTTTTTCCTTGGAAGGTCTCTTGAGATAACCTAACACTTTATAGGCAGAAGCCCATACACATATGAATTCAACATTGCTACAGGGTGCACCAGAATACAATGGTTCATTGTTAAAGTACCCCTCTTCAATAAACAACTTATATCCGTTAGGAGCGATGTCACTCAACGGAAAAAGTCGAAATGGTTGTCTTCTTATATCAGCGGCATCTTCCTCGGAATCGACAATGACCTCAGAACGAAAGGCCTTTGCAACTAACTCCTTAGAGCCGCTCATACTAGGGAAGGCGGGACTACTCTGAACAAAATCCTGAACAGGCTTTTTGACCTTGTCCAATTTACTGCAAGCTGTTTTCGGCGAGTAAAAATCATGTTGCATAAAATTGTTCTCCTTTCATATTTATTTACAAATTTTCTGTGTTTCGTGAATAACATAGAAAACATTGTACAAATTAATGAAATTTAGATAAAAACGCTTCGAGCGGTTTTTTATGACCGTTCGAAGCGTGGGTTAATCCTGCACTATGTGCGCAAGAACTTCGATAATATGACCAGTAAAGCGTTTTTTTCATCTACTGCAACAGAATCCATTGACAAAGTTTTCAATAAGCCTTTTATAATTCCAATGTCATTTTTTTCCATTCTGTCTGTAATAGTTTTCAATAGAGGCAGTAGATCGACATCAGCACGGTAAATACTGTCTATCAGATAGGTCATTTTAATTGTGTTTCCCATAGAGTCAACATAATTCTTTTGAGTAAGTTCCTGATCTTCCGCTATATCATCAATATATCCTGCTCGATAAAGTAAATCTTGTAATGTAACACCAAGAACAGGAGCCATTGCTTTTAAAGCTTTAATTGAAGGTTTATTTCTTGAGCCATTTTCAATTTTACAAATCTCTGATGTAGATAAATTTGTACGAATCGCAAATTCTTTTTGAGTAATATCCTTTTTAAGGCGCTGTGATCTTATATAATCACCGAACCCTCTGTTCATTCTACAACCTCCTCATTATTAATTTCCTTATTATGTTAAGGCTTAATAAACATACCACAATCATTTCCTTTTGTCAATACTTTTTTGTGTTTTTGTTGTACATTTGTCAATAAATATATTTAAAAACCATTATTTTGTTAAAATTCACAAAATACTATTTTTTTGAAAAACACACTTGACAATAGGATTGCGCTATTATATAATGAAATCACCTAAAGCATTACAACTATTATATGCATTTTGGTTCAAAAATATTAATTCATCCAAGAACACATGCTATTTTTTTTAACTATTCGATTTCCATTCGGAAATTTTATAAGCAGTTAAAATTTACGCATAAAAATCATATGGTGGGGAGGTGAATTTTATGGAATATAACAGCAAACTTAAAGAAATTAGATGTCCTCATGATTGTAGCGGGAAATCTAATAAAGGCAGATTACTTTTTAAATGCAGCGATGATGCAAGCGGTGAATACGAAGATAAATGTAGTGGCAAAAAAAAATGCATCATTTCATATAAAAATAAAAAATTAACATTGACTCCAACCGTTGCGAATCAAATATAAGAGTTGCTTGACGACCGATAAAATTAAAACAGAGATGTTTTAGTTCATCGGTCATTTTTTATTTTTATAATAAAAAAATTGAACGAAAGCTACACCATTCACTTAAATTAAAAGACTCATATCTAAAAGGAGAATTCATTATGAACAAAGAAACAATTAAAGACTTATGTATACGTGCTTTAAAAGTATTCATTTATACATTCGTATCATCTGCCATCGTACAGCTTGCCAGTACAAACTTCATTGAATATGAGAACGTTAAGGATATGTTTATTAACACCATTATTTCATCAGGTATATCTGGTATTTCTGCAGTTTGGAATATGGTGCTATCACCATTTTTAAAAACAGATTAACAACTATTTTGACTACGAGTTCTTGTCTATAAAAGTTAATATTTCATAACGGCATTGGTATAATACCAATGCCGGCTTTCTATCTAACAACATCCATTTTCATTCTTTCAAAATCCTTATCGGTTGTTTCCACAACCTCTTCATCAATCTCATTATCCTTATGGTCCATATCAAGCAGAGCGTTAAGCTCAGCCAAGCGTTCACTTTTTTCTTTGAGCTCCTGCTCCTTCGGGAACGGTCTTTCGATTTCTGCCTTTGCATTTTCAATCTGCTTTTCTGTTTCAGCAAGCTTCTCCTTGCAGGCTTCAAGTCTATCAGTCAGACGAGAGATGAGGTTATCAAGTCGAGTGATGTTACCCTGAATGTCAGCACCGACAGATATGCTGTGCTGTAATGCACCCTCAAGAGTAACATTGTATTCCTTTTCAAAGCTGTTGAAGGATAAGTACATATTAAATCCACGGTAAGTACCGATGTATTTCTTTTCGGGTGAAGTCATTGCATGACAAAGTTCAAGAATGGCAGAGCCTGCCGCTTTCTTATCATTATGTGCGACACCTTCAATCACCATTGTAGATATACCGTCCTCAACCGGGAATGTGTTATCCTTTGCAAGCTGAATGTCATTCTCGTAACCGTCTATAAGGATTTCGTATGTCTTTATGTCTGTCGGAAATTTTTTAATCAGCTTGTCCTCAAGAGCATATCTCTGACTTAAATGGCTCTGATAAAGAAGCTTAAGCTTCGAAACCTCAATATCCAAGTCCATCTTCTCCTTGATATACGGATTACCCGTTGCAAGAGCTTTAATCTCGGCATAAGATAACGCCTGCTCGTCAACATCTTCTGCTGAACGCACAGGCGATTTGGAAGTCATTATCTGTCCGATGAACTTCTGCTTGTTCTCTACAAGCTGATAGAGATAAGCATCAAAGGTTTCCTCTGTAACATAAGAGTAAATCTCAACTTCGGGATTTTCGTTACCTTGACGGATAATGCGTCCCTCTCTCTGTTGAAGGTCGGCAGGTCGCCACGGACAGTCTGTGTGATGAATTGCGATTAGCTTCTTCTGCACATTGGTGCCTGCTCCCATCTTTGCCGTACTGCCAATAAGAACTCTTATCTGTCCTTCACGGACTTTGGAAAAGAGTTCTTTCTTTTTTGCTTCTGTGTCGGCGTTATGGATAAATGCAATTTCATTTTCAGGTACACCTCTTGCAATTAGTTTCTTTTTAATGTCATCATACACATTGAATTTACCGTCATTGTGCGGAGTGGAAAGGTCGCAAAAAATGAGCTGTGTTGATTTCTGCTCTGCTGTCTTTTCCCAAATCTTAAAGACATTATCTGCACAAACAGATACCTTACTGTCAGGCTCATCGGGAAGCATTTCATTGGTAAGGCGTTGGTCAAGTGCCAGCTTTCTGCCGTCATTTGTTATGAGCAGCATATTGTCTTGGCTCGAATCAACCATTTTGTTTCTTACCTTTTCAGCTCTCTCACCGAGTGAAGCGACAATCTCTTTCTGAATGTCCGTAGGTTTTACCGCAATGTTGTGGTAGTTTGCTTTTGGAACGGGAAGATTAAGCATATCAGCCGTCTGTATATCTGCCACCTGCTTGAACATCATCATAAGCTCAGGAAGGTTGTAGAACTTGGCAAAGCGTGTCTTGGCTCTGTATCCCGTACCTTCAGGAGCAAGCTCAATAGCAGTAACGGTTTCACCAAAGGTGGATGCCCAAGAGTCGAAATGCTGAAGTCTTTTATCCGAGAGTGCATCATACTGCAAATATCTCTGCATAGTATAAAGCTCTACCATTGAGTTTGAAACAGGAGTACCCGTAGCAAACACAACACCTTTGTTCCCGGTGACTTCATCAAGGTAGCGACACTTCATATAAAGGTCGGATGACTTCTGTGCTTCCGTCTGTGCGATACCGCCTACATTACGCATCTTTGTATAAAGGAAAAGATTTTTAAAACTGTGAGCTTCGTCAACAAAAAGTCGGTCAATACCCAATTCTTCAAAGTTGATTACATCGTCCTTACGGCTTTGGTCGTTGAGCTTATCAAGTTTTACCTCAAGAGATTTCCTTGTTTTCTCAAGCTGCTTAATGGTAAATCTTTCACCTTTGTCATACTTTGCCTGCTCAATACCGAGGGTGATTTCATCAATCTGCTGTTCAAGCATATACTTCTGTCTTTCGATGCTGATTGGGATTTTCTCAAACTGCGAGTGACCGATAATAACAGCATCATAGTCACCCGTAGCAATTCTCGCACAGAACTTCTTTCTGTTCTTTGTTTCAAAATCTTTCTTCGTTGCTACAAGAATGTTTGCAGACGGATAAAGCTGTAAATATTCCGTTGCCCACTGCTCTGTAAGGTGATTAGGTACAACGATAAGCGACTTGTTACAAAGACCGAGCCTCTTACTTTCCTGTGCCGCCGCAACCATTGTAAAGGTTTTACCTGCACCTACCACATGTGCGAGAAGCGAGTTACCACCGTACATAATTCTTGCAACGGCATTTACCTGATGCTCTCTCAACTTGATTTCGGGATTCATTCCGCTGAAAGTAATATGACTTCCGTCATATTCTCTCGCTCTCATAGAGTTGAATGTGTCGTTATACATTCGGCAAAGTCTTTCTCTTCGCTCCGGGTCTTTCCATATCCAATCCTGGAAAGCCTGCTTAATCATTTCCTGTTTACCCTGTGCGATGGCAGTTTCCTTTTTGTTGAGAACGGGTTTACGGTTTCCGTATTCATCCTCAACATAGTCAAAGATACGGACATCCTTAAGATTAAGAGTGTCTTCAATAATCTTGTAGGCGTTAATCCTCGGTGTACCGTAGGTGTTTTCTGCCATAACATTCATTCGGTCATGGCTCTTGCCCTTAATTGCCCATTCTCCTGTAATCGGAGAGAAGTTTACCTTCATATTGTACTGACAATATCGGGGAGTTCTTAAAGTTTCAAAGATAAAATCCTGAACATCATCAGTAGGAAGCCAAGTGGCACCGAGACGGACAGAAATTTCACTTGCGTCCAAATCCTTCGGCTGTACCTTTTCAAGATATTCAACATTGATGTTGTAATCTTCGGGATATAGCTCTGCACTTCTTTTGGCAAGTGCCAGCTTTTCACGGACATTACCCGAAAGATATTCATCTGCTGTGAGATATTTGTCCTGCCCGTCACGCTCGTGAGTGTGTAAGGGATTAAGAAAGATTGCACCCTTAAGCTCCGCAAAAAGCTCCTGCTCTGTCTTACCCGAAAGAGAACACATATACGGCATATCTACTCTTGCCTTATCTCCGATTGAAACGGCCAGTGCTTCACTTGCAGTTTCTACGGAGGTGACTTTAATATGCGGCTTGATTGTTCTCTTGGTAAACATATCTGCTTTTCTTTTAAGCTCACCGTTTTCACCGATAACCTCAAGAGAACAAAGAAGATAATATGAGCTGTCATCAGAGAAAACTAAGCGGTTTGCTCTTGAATTTATAAGGCCGTATTTCTTCGTAAATCTGTCATAAACCTCGTTGAGTTTATCCTGTGCTGATTGTATAGCCGAGTCAGGATAATCCTCTGTCTGAAGCTGTATAAGCTCTCTGACACTATCTCTTATCTCAACCATACCCTTGATGCGGTTTTCTGCAGTTGCAGAAACTTCAACAGCATTCATACGGCTGTTTTCTCTGTAATACACCTGACCGTCAACAACAGTAAAACTGAAATTCCTTACATTGGGGTCTGCGGGAATTGAATTATCAACCGCTTCTCCCGCTTCCTGAATTTCAACCTCTGTTATCTCTGCGTGAATGTTCTGTACTGCTTCACTTAAAAGGTCAGAAAGCTCTCTGTCCTCATAAGGCTTACAGGTAAGGGACTGACCGAACTGCGATGATTCCATAACCATTTCACCAAGCACCATTTCGGGATGGTCAACGAAATATTTGTTATATTCGTTACCGTTTTCATCACGATCAAGATGCACCCAATCAGGCTCCTCAGTCACAAGGGTATCTCTCTTTTGCAAGAAGATAATATCCGATGTTACCTCCGTTCCTGCATTAGCCTTAAAGGTGTTATTAGGCAAACGAATAGCACCGAGAAAATCAGCTCTCTGTGCTATATACTTTCTGACATTAGAGTTTCTTTTATCGAGTGTACCCGATGAGGTAATGAAAGCAATAACACCACCGGGGCGTACCTTGTCAAGTGTCTTGCCGAAAAAGTAATCGTGAATAAGCCAATTATGCTTGTTATACTTTCTGTCGGACACACCGAACTGACCGAAAGGCACATTACCGATAGCTATATCAAAGAAACTGTCAGGCAGGTCTGTTTTTTCATAACCCTGTACCGCTATGTTTGCTTTCTGATAAAGCTGCTGTGCAATTCTTCCCGTAAGGCTGTCAAGCTCAACGCCGTAGAATTTGCTGTCCTTCATACTTTCGGGAAGCATACCCATAAAGTTACCGACACCGCAGGAAGGCTCAAGGATGTTGCCCGTCTTAAAGCCCATATTTGTAAGTGCTTCATACATTGAACGGATAACAACGGGAGGAGTATAGAAAGCAGTAAGTGTGCTTTCCCTTGCGGCATCATACTCTTCGTGAGAAAGAGTAACGATAAGTTCCTTAAACTCATCTGCCCAATTTTCCTTGCTTTCATCAAAGGCATCGGCAAGACCGCCGAAGCCTACATACTTTGAAAGGATTTCCTGTTCTTCGGGTGTAGCAAGTCTGTTTTCAAATTCAAGATTATGCAAAAGGTTTATTGCATCCATATTAGCTCTGAATTTTGCTTTAAGACCGCCTACACCGAGGTTATCATCGGTTATGACAAAGTTATGCTTCTGACTTTCGGGAACATCAGGCTTGAGAAGTTTAGGTTTAGGCTCCTCTTTCTTTTCCCAAGACGGGGTAAGGTCTGCTTCTTCAGTCTTAATTGTCTGAATAACAACATCAAAGGGCAGACCGCTTTTTTCACCTGAGATTTCTTCAACCTTTTCAGTTGTGTAGCTTTTTATCGGCTCTGCAAGATGTTCACGGACAAAATTTATCTTCTCAACACGGTTAATCGGATAAAAAGATGAGGTGTCCCTCATTGACACGTCACCAAAGACAGGGTCAATTTTTTCGATGATGTACTTATCACCGTCAATTATGACCTCTTTACCAATAAGGTCTGCTTCACTGAGTGTAGTAATTCTTGCCTTTTCGTCCTGCAATGCTTTGATTAATACATTGGCAAGGTTAATATCCTTTTCATCCGTACCATATTCAGATTTAATTTCCTCCAAGCCTTTAATAGCTTTGTCAATATCTTCGGGAGTCTGTAAATCAGACGCAAACTTTTCTGCAAGGTCTTCCTTGCTTTCCCCCACTTCAAGAGAATCACGGAAATCGAAGAAATCAATATCCTCATAAAAATCAGCGAGCTTTTCAAAAAGGTTCTTACGGAGATAAGGACTTGGTACTGTTGCAAAACGCTGTGACGGGTCAAGCTCATTTAAAAACTCAATGGGAATGGTCTTTCCGTCCTTGTCCATATACACGGCGATAAACATTGTTTCACCGGCTTTAGCATCAGCTTTAATATCCTTTTCAAAGCTGTCAGCATTGGTGTATTCAATGGTATCACTTCTTTTACCGTCAGCATCAAAGTAATCTATTCTGCCGATGGGAGTTGTTTCCTTTGGTTCTTCCTTATGAATAGATACCATTGTAGCCGTATCTCTTTCACCGTTTTCAAGTGATGATACAGTTACATCAAAGCCTCTGTCATTAAGAAGGTTGATATATGTTTCAAGTGCGTGCTTCGGCAACCCGACAAGCGGAGCTCGTTCATCATTTCCAATAGGTCTTGATGTGAGCATAAGGTCAAGAGCTTCCGCAACTTTTTTGGCATCATCGTTATATGCTTCAAAGAAATCTCCGACCTGATAGAGAACAATGGTATCGGGATGTTCCTCTTTAATCTTAAGGTAGCTTCTGTATAACGGAGTTAAGTTGTTGTCTTTTTCATTAGGAAGGGACAATGACGGTGATGGATACCTGTCAATAACACCCTTATCTATCGTCATTACAACAACACCGATATTGTTTTTATTAAGCTCTTTCGCACAATAGCTGAGATTAAAATCAAGAAGTTGGCTGCACGGAGTAAAAACGTTTCCGTAAAGATTCTTTCTTTGCTCTGAATATATAGTGTGTTTACCGAGAGTTTCCGCATCTTTACCGAAAGCAAAATAAAAAGGTCCCACGTGCATAAGAAGTACCCCGTCGGGATTTTCTTTTTTTACTTGCTCATACTGAATCAGAAAATCAGGCTTATTACTTTCATCAACTTCTACTTCAGCTTCACCGGTTGAAACAAGTCTTTCAACTTCAATTTCAACTTTAAGGTGACTGTTTGCAGGATTTTCTTTTACCTTAGCTTCAAAATCTGACTTTGAAAATTCTTTGGTAAAAAGAGGGAACTTGCTGTCGCTTAAAACAACTGGATCATCAAGAGAAAGAATCGTATATTCATCAGCACCTATATACACAGTATCGCTAAGCTTATATTCATAACGGTATTCTTTTGGAGCTGTCATTTCTCCCGGAGCATCACGGATTAGCTCTCGAATATCGTTCTCTCTTTTTCGCTCTATCTCTTTTAGTGTTTTATCTGCAAGCCACTTAGGATACATTTCTTTTTCTTTAGGATTTAAATATCTGTCAAACCTGATAAGTTCTGAAATGCGTTTTTCAACATAGCTCCATTTAAGGAGAGTTCTTCTTTCAGGCACACTGTAATGGTCAGATATTTCTATACCCTTTGCATCGTGATTTTCCCAAAAGCCTGTACCCGGGATAACACTCGTCCCACCACCAACACCATACTCATTCTTAAGAAACTTTATATTATCTTCCTTTGAACGGCTTTCAGCAAACTGACGGTAAACACGCATTTTACCTTCACTGAATCTACTACCCGCTCCAAGTATGTAATCAATAGCACCTTGCGGCAAGTGAAGCGGTGCAGCTTTTACTTTATTACCAATAAACTCAAGTTGTTTATCAACACTAGGTAAAATCATAGCCTGTGGCTCCGTCCATTCCTCCATAAGAATAAGACCATAGACATAGTCGCTTATTGAAAACCACTTTTCCCATGCCTGTTGTTCAGGTTCTTTACTGTCACCACGCCAAAATCTCACAGCATCGGAATATGCATCAAAACCTGCCAAGTCACCATTTGAAAGCACACTCTCATAAGGTTTGGAGTTGAAGTAGGATTTAAGAAAATCACCACGTTCTTCTCTGCCTGTTTGGCTTTCAAAAAACGCGATGATTTCTTCTTTATACGGAGTCAAATATGACTTTATCAGCTCACTTTTTTCTTTATCTTTGAAAAAATACTTAATGCTGCTTCCACGGGCATCAAAATCATGATCACTTAACTGTAAATCAGATCCTTCAGAACTATTTCCTCTGCCGAGTGTCTTATATTGTTCATAATCTGCACCCAAAGCAACTGATTGCTCTCCTTGAGTTCCTCGGTCACGCCATGAGATTTCATCATCTGTTCGGTCAACTGTTCCATCATCTGCGATGCTGTTTCCTGTGTCTCGTAAATGTGTTTCATCAGCTCGCCCTTGGTCAGAAGAATGTCGAAGAATACTTTTCTGTGATTCTTCAGGTAATTCATCCTCATTGTACCGTACTTGCCCAAGGGCTTCTTCTCCTCTTTCGGCAAGGTCAGATTGGGAATCAAATAATCTCCCACCTGTCTGTAAGTGATTTCTTTCATAATCTGTACCCCTTTCGGTATTGATTTTATTTTTTGCACCTTTATCATACTCCTCATCTAGGCTATTAACAAATGTGCGATTTGCTTTTCTTTCAGATTTTTGAATTGATTTTACTGTGCTTTCTATTTCACGAAGCCCCATTTCCGCTATATCACTTGTTGCAGAACCAAGAGCCACTATAGTTTCATAAGTATTGAAATTAAATATGTCTTTGAAATCTTCAAAATCATAATAGCTATCTGCGTCAATACCGCATCTTACCATCATCATATATCCAATGCTGCTGGCAAGTGCATTTTTAAGTATTACTGATATATTGTGTTCATCAAGTTCTTCAAGAAAACTTCCTTTTTTTATCTTTACAACTTCGGAAACATAATCAATGGTATTATCTTCAACCATATTTCTCGCAGTATCATCAATTACCGATGCGAGGCTACCTTCAGCTACTTCACCAAAAGCATTTGAAAGCGCATCGCTGATTTCTTGCTCGTAATGAGATTTGACCTTCCACAAAGAAAAATCAGCATCATAACGAGAATTTGTATCCGAAACATCAAACACATAGAATAAACGAGGATAGTTATTAATTGTTGTAACAAGAGCAATTCCTTTTGCGTCTCTGTTTACCCACCTGTCGAATTGATTGTTCCATACACCTATCTCAGCACAAGCAGTAGCATAAGGTTTCTGAGCATAAATAAGAACCTGGTCTTTAAAACTGTATTTATAATTATTGGCAGCTGTTTTAAGAAAGTCTGTCCAATTATCCTTAGTCTTTGTTGATTCAATAATTGTTTCATTCAAAGTTTCAAGGATTAATTTGAGTTTATTCGACATATATCAAACCTCCAAAGCTTACTCATTCAAAGCAAGGAAAGTCATAACCGTTCCTTGTCTGAGATTGTCCCTAAGGTCACAAAGAATCTTCAGTTCAGTTGTTGTGATACCCTTTATTTTCAGCATATCTTCCGGTGATATATCACAGATTTGTTTATCTGTTACAAGACCAGTTTCAAAAACCTTTTCAAGAAGCTTAAATTTTCTTTGTCTTAGCGTTAAAGATCGTGGCATTTAAATTTACCTCCTTATTTCAGATTCAACACTCATAATGATTTGTTCTCTTTTTTCTTTCGCCCAATCAGGAAGGCTTTCCGGTTTGACAACACCAAGAATATCCCGACGCTCAATGCGTTTTCTTTCGCCAGTATGTATGTTTATTCCGAAAACTCCACCACCTTTTGAATAGGCAGCAGCACCATATCCACCGGTAATATAATAAAGCTGTCTATCTGCTCTCTGACTTTCAGGATAGAGTACCTGACTTTTAATGGCGACAACCTTATTTGTTATATTCTTTGTGTAATCGTCAATTATGCAATCGTTTTCCTTAATAACTGTTATAGGAATACCCATATTGCTAATTGTATTTTTCAGAAGAATAGCTTCAAGCTGAATCTTCTTGCCGAATTCCTTAAGTATTTCAAGATAATTATCACCCGCTATACAGTGAACATATTTTTCTGTCTCGCCATCCCAAACCACGACACCGCACAAATACTTTTCTTCATCTGTATCTTTAGGGTTTCCTGCTAAAAACACCTCTCTTGTTCCAATCATAAAGGTTGATAAGACCTCATGAGAGCCTATCATTCGTTTACTACTCATAAAAATTCCTCCTTATCTTGCATAACTGTTACGAGTTATCATAGGTTTTAATTTTACATTTATATCATAATTCTCAGGGTTTGCACCATGAGTATCCCAACCTGCTATCAATCCTGCAAGCATAGCAGCAGATTGTTGTTTTGTAACACCCATTTCAGCATTATGCTCATTTGCAAGTTCTCTGTTTTTCTCGGGACTATCATAATCGTTGCTTACATCAGTATATTTTGTTTCGCCCTTTTGAATAATGATAAGTCTGTCACTTGTAGGCATTACACCATAACACCTTTCAGGAAGCGATGAACGAAGAGGAATAACCTTGTAGTTATTTTCTTTCATTTTTTCTGCAAATTCACAAATATGAAAAAGATTTTTATCTACTAAAAGGTGATAATCATCAATGTATCTGCATACTCTGTCCATCTGTTCGCCTTCGGGTGTAATAATACGGATTTTATCCCCATCTGATATTGTGAAAACATGTTTGTATGACGGAGTTATGAAACGGATACCTTTACTTGAATGTATAAGATAATTTTCAAGAACCTGCTTATCATAGCAATAACAATAAAGATTGTATTCTCCTTTGTTTGGATTAAGCCTCAACAAATAAGAGTGATTTTTTGTTTCAGCTCTGACACCATAATATTGATTATCAGCACCGCTAAATTGCTTGGCATTACTATGACAATACCGGGAGAGCTTTGTTCTGTCATTAAGCATTCTCCCAAAGGTTTCATCAAACCTTAAAGCATTAATTACATCATCAAACTCTCTTGAAAACTCTTCTGTTTTATAAGCAGAACAGATTTCATTCCAAGTAGAATGGAATTCTTTACCACTTGTCCCGAGATCTGCACGAAGATATCCAATGCAACCTGATTGCTGATATATATGAACATTCTGACTGAAAGTATATTTTTCAAGATTTGTAGCAAATGGTTTTACCGATAAATCTGTCATCTTACATTTCTATCCTTTCTTTGTTTTTCTTGATTATTTTGTATTGCAGCCAATTTTGCTTTTGCCCACTCAGGGAGATTTTCCTTTTCAATTACGCCAAGAATATCCCTACGTTCAAATCTGGATTCTGTTCCTGAATACAAATTAGTACAAAAGCAAGCTGAACCTCTTGAATTGGCTTCTGAGCCAAAGCCTCCCGTACACAGTTGTAACTGCTTTATTGACAACTGATATTCAGGTTTGAAAACTTCGGCACGTATAACCACAACCTTATTCTTTATTGTTTCTGCATAACTCACGGCTTTGCAATCATCAATAGTAATAGGTATAATATCAACTTCTGTTTTTGCTATCTCCGTTTTTACATTGATAGCTTCTTCTTCAATTCGTCTTGCAAAGATTTTTACTATTTCCAAGTAATCATCACTTACAAGAACATCTGTATATTTTTCAAAAATACCATTACATTTGCAATTTGCTACACAATAGCGTTCTTCGGGGGAAGCATTTTTATCTTCACCCATAACAACTTCTTTTGCACCAATTTCAAACGAGTGAGTAATTTCATAAGTTCCTGCCATTCTTTTTTCTTCATTGGTCACTTTAATCATCTCCTTAATTTGATTTGATATTAAGCATTAATGTAATTCCGTTTGGAGTGAATGCATAACTTTTTGTTCGATCAAATTTACTTTTGTTGTTTTCCAAGCATAGGATATATCCACGCTCTCTCAATCTTCTCAGGGCATTTGATATAGCATCCTCACCCATAAAAGGAAAGACATTTCTCAGAGTGCGAATGCTACACCTTATCCAAATTCTGCCCTGAATAATATTTCCCTTGGTCTTTTGCTCATCCCATAAATACCCTGCAACTAAAGCAGCATTTATTCCGCAAGAAATTGCAATAGTGTTACTGTACTGACAAATCATAATTCTATCCTTTCTTAAAAATATTAAGGGCTATGTTTTTTTACATAGCCCTTATGAAATATCTGTTTATCTTCCTACATACCAATCATCATACGCCGAATCAGTAATACGTATAGGATCAGCCTTAGAAGATCTTGTAAGCATACCCGAAGGTGTCCAAAAATCTCTCTGTTCAATGCATACTGTATAGTCACCATCCGGATACCATAAAGGAGTAAAGTGTACAAAACCATAAGTGCCGTTTTGTCTGAAACGCCATTTTCCTGAAGAAAGTTCAAGCGTTCTGAAATTCTCCTCTGTTTTTTCATAACCAAATTCGGGGAATAATGATATTGCATATTGTGAAGTAGTGTAACTGTCCGAATTAGGAATACTGTATCCCGTAACAGAACTTGCAGAATTTGTAAGAGAAAGAGATACGCCATAGCCTGATTTCATATTCCATAAACCGCTTACCTTTGTTGCAGTTTCACCCGTTGCAGGAGTAATGTTAGGTGTTGCATTGGATATACCAATAGCATATTCATATTTCACATATGAACCGTCAACATACTTCCATAACCACCAGGATGCTGCACCACTTGTTGTTGCAGGCAATATAGGTGTACTGAATCCGCTAGGCTTTTTCTTCTCAAACTGTGTATCAGGGGTTTCCGAAATTATATACGGAACAGTTGAGTTATACATATTTTTGGAGTTGTAAGAAACTCCATCCTCGATAATCTCACCTGTTATCTTTACCTGACCACCATTTAGACCTGTAGGCACTCTCCACTTGAAATAAAGAAGATTTTTATCACTACCCGGCACAACAACATTTTCAATTATTTCCGTGTGAAGAAGTGTGCTGTTTCTGTAAACTCTGAAACGAACATCTACTCCATCAGATGGAATATAATTATCTGTATAGTTGTTTTTAAGCCAAAACGATGTAACAACCTCTGTATCTTCTCTGTATGCTGCATTAGGTGTAATCGGCACAAGAGTTAAAGGATGATTAACCTTACAGGTAAGAGTTAATTCATTGTTTGTTCCA
>JAZNIJ010000036.1:0-18726 GCA_045577455.1 Eubacteriales bacterium | reverse complement strand
CGCCCGTAAGGTCGGCTCTGTTTCTTTTGGTGTGTCCTTGTGACCGAAGAAGGTAACTGTCTGTTTTTTCATAAGCACTCCTGAATAAAAATGCCTGACGGACTCTGAGTACGCCAGGCTATCTTAATGAACCCGCTATCTGCAAAAGTGCCCATTCAGGAACATCCGGGCGGGGCGTTAATATAAACGCGCAACCCCTATAAATGTTGTATGTGTATAGCGGTCATTTAAGATTTATATTGGTTAATTTCCGTTGTTTCCGTTATTATAACATCTATAATCCGTTATTGCAATATCAATACCGCCTCACAACAAATATTTTTACATATAGTATGGGTTAAAATATTATAAAAGGATGGTGACAGCACAATGGAAGAAAAAGATTTTGCATTAAGACTTGCACAACTCAGAGAACAAAAAGGCGTATCTGCACGTGATATGAGTTTATCAATGGGACAAAATCCGGGATATATCAACAATATTGAATCTGGCAAATCACTTCCGTCACTGACTGGAATTTTCTATATCTGTGATTATTTAGAAGTAACACCAAGCGAATTTTTCGACTTAGAATCAAAAAATCCTACAAAGCTTGATTCTATCATCAAAGACCTGAAACATCTCGACGATAAACAACTCGATACAATCTCTACCCTTGTAAAAGATTTAATACACAAATAAAATTGTAAAGCCCTCGGATATTAATGTCCGAGGGCTTTCGTTATTTTACAACTTCATATAAACTTTTCTGAATTTTAGGGAGCCACCAGATTTTGTAGCCCACTTTCGTGGGGTGGATGTTGTCGACGAGGTAGAGTTTTTTCTCTTCTTCTGTGATGTTATTGATTTTTTCATCGTTCCAGAAGTCGATAATGTGAATATCCCACTTCTTTTGAATTTCAAGAAGGAGTGACACCATTTCGCCGTAGTAGTCACTATCGTATTTTGCCTGTGTGTAGAAAATCACGGGACAATTCCATGTGTCTTTTGCATAGGCGATTATGTATTCAATCGCACCTGCAACTGTCTGTGTGTCAAAGGAGTTTATATCAAAACTGTCCGACACTTTGCCGAGAGGTTTTTCCTTTGTAGCATCGTTGGTAGAAAGTTGACAAACAAATGCATCTGCTTTTATATTTGTATCAATAGTCTTAAGTCTTGATACATAGGAATTTGACTTTTGATCAACAAGAGTTGTACCTGATACCGCCTCTTTGACAGCGTGAATTCCGTCTGACTTTTCAAGAAAATCTGCAAAGCTCACACCGAGAGCGCCGTAGCCATAAGTGACGGAGCTGCCGAGGAAAATTATTGTCTTGTCTTTGATAGGACTGTTTTCTGTGGCGACTATGTTTTCAAGACCGTACTCGCCGTAGTTACCTTTTGCAAAAACTCCGAACATATTTCCAACGTACCCTCCTGCAATAATCAAAACCAATACAACGGATAAAATGATAATTTTCTTTTTCATTTAATCACTCCATAAGCAAAATTTTGCGAAGGCTGTTATTTACATCAAACAAATCAACAAATTTCACTTTGACAATCACACCATCATCCGAAATGAATTCTATATTATCAGGTTCAGAAATCATATCGGTTAACGGATATATCAATGTAACATTTTCAGAGCTATACTTTTTCTGATAAGCATACATCTGATACATATCCGCTTGAGAAATACCGCAATTCGCAACTTTGTCAGATAGCAATTTCCATTTTGTATCCATAACAAAAACTCTGCCGTCTGACCTTTTTGTTATCACTATATCAGGTCTTAAACTGAAAATTTCATCCGGCTGGTTAAACAAATAATATGTTCTGTCCTGTGCAGAAATTTCATATTCATCCGTAGAAAGCACCTTTCTAATAATACTCGCGATATAGCTTTCAAACAAAGTTTCCATAGGAAACATCAGTGCATAAGCAACATCGCTTCCGGCAAAAGAACTGAAACTTTTACCTTCGAGAAATATCCTGCACCAGATAAGAGCTTTTGCATAGTCTTTTGTATTTCTGTCCGAAACACATTTTAAAAAATCACTTTTATGATTCACAGACTCAGGAACATCTGCAAAAATATTAAGGAGAGTTTTTATATCCGTTTTATTTTTTGATAACTTAGTCTGTGTAAAAAGCAATAAAAGAGTTGATTTAAGCAATCGGTTTTCCGGTCTGTCAGTTTCAAAAATATCATACTCAACATAGCTTCGTTCTTTGTGTGCAAAGTTATATTTAATTTGTTTTGAAAACAGAAGTTTGCCTTTAAAAGAGTTTTCATTACTTTCCACAGTTGTATACGCACACTTAAGGCCATGCTTGACTATCATAAAAACTTCTTCAATAAACATACGAATAAAAATCTCGA
Source organism: Eubacteriales bacterium (assembly GCA_045577455.1). Taxonomy (GTDB): domain Bacteria; phylum Bacillota; class Clostridia; order Oscillospirales; family CAG-382; genus SIG653. Next base: position 16,358 of record JAZNIJ010000036.1, on the reverse strand, counting down.
AGATGTTCATTTTCTCAATATTCACGTTTGTTGTTTGTATGTTTTTATATGGTGACTTCTTTAAAGTTTTAAGCATCCTGACAAGAAGTTTCTTAGTATGCTCTTCACTATCATCACCTGTATGATGACACACTTTTGGCAATATCTCAATATTCGTTCCATCTTTCATGGTGATTATACCAACATAGCTTTTAGCTGTAATTACTTCTCCTACACCCTTTTTGTATGATATACCCATGATTTCAAGCGCATCGTCAGCTCTATCTTTGTTCATCAAGATAAACTGTTTCAGTTCATTGAACGTCTTCTGAGGCAATTTTGTGTAACCATCAAATGATTCTGTTGCAACAAACGAGCCATATTCAGTTATTCTGTATGTTGCCTTCATTGCACTACCCTCTTAACACATCATAATATATGCATCTGCATCAAAGCACGATTCTTCATTTACGCGATAAATCTCTTTATCGTCATCGAAATCATAATTACCGAACAAATTCATTTTACTAATCTGTTCCGTTTCTATAAACAATGGTTCACCATGTTTTTTCTGATTATCCCCAAGCACAAGTCTGATCTTCTCGTAATCCTCATAGAAATATTCCTGCAATAAAGGAATGATTTTCTTTGAAAAAACTTTACCGAGAGTATGAATCGTGGGCTTTTCTTTAACTTCTTTGAAATACGCATGTCCTACTGTATGTTCACGGTCATACAAAGCTTCTATTCTTGCATTGAGTGTTTCAAAAAGTTTTCTGATTGAAATATTCTGAACGAATACACCCTCAAGGTAATTCGCATCAGGCATCATCTCTTCAAAGCTGAAGCGTCTTCTGAGCGCTGTATCAACAGTAGCAATTGACCTGTCTGCAGTATTCATTGTTCCAAGAATATAAATGTTATCCGGGATTCCAAAAAGTTTCTTTGAATACGGCAATTTAGCACGCAACTCTTCCTCTGACCCTATGCGTTTAGTAGGTTCAATAAGAGTAATAAGTTCGCCAAAAATTTTTGCTATATTACCTCTGTTTATTTCGTCAATAACAAAAACCTTATTTTGTACCTTTGCGGATGACTTTATAAAGTCTCCCTTGTACTTCTCGATAATGTCAAAAACATCTTTGAGAGAAATATTCAATCTGTAAACCGCAGACAAAACCATCGTTTTATTGTCATTAATTTCTAAAATATTTTCTCTGACGTTCTTAATAATCCACTTAACATCTCTGACTCTTTTGTAACGGTCATAGCTATTGTCCCATCTATATTCTCCTGAAACGATGCCAATCGCATCTATTTCATTAGCATTATAGCAAGAGAACACAATATCACCTACACGCATTTTGTTTATAAAGGAATCCAGAACACCTTTTCCGCCCAATTGTGAAAAATCGGTTTCATCAGTAATTGTTTCACCGTAATCATCATAAGCAATTCTGATATGATCGTTTTCAAGACACTCTGTTCTGACTTCATTCTCATATGTTCTTGCAAGGGACACTTTCCAGACAACAGGATTTTTATTCAAACCTATATCCAAATCTTTTGTTGACACTGTTTTGGTGCAGAATTCTTTAAAAACTCCATCTACAATCTCATATCTGATATCCGTTGTGTTTTCTGTGCCCATTACAGGACGGATACCTTCAATAAATTCTTCGTATCCAAAAGATTGATGAAATGTTGTGAAATCTATGAGTTCTTCAGCTTTATATTCATCATATCTCTTTTTCACAGCGCTGTATTCTTCAGATTTTACTTCACTGATCATTTTATTCTCAATAATAGCAACAGCATAAATAACTGTGTTATAAGTTTTTCCTGTCCCGGGAGGACCATAGAGAATAATATTTTTGTCCGGATGTGCTTCCGTTTCTTTGCTTTGTTTTTTTGTTTTCACTGTACTCATATCCATTGTCTCCAAAGCCTCCTTTAATTCCGGTCTGAGTTTCCATAAATATCGGTCTTTACCATTCTCCACCACGGGTCTGCCCACAAACGGAATCGTGAAATATCTTGCATCTCCATTATCTATACATTCAGGTAACTTAAACTTGTTAAATACTTTTCTTCCGAAACTACTTCCCAAAGCGTTGTAATGCTGTGCCGTGTTTCCATATTTTTCGGCAAGATTAGCACAAGTACTTTCTCCGCCCTGTTCAAGCATCATTTTGAACATTTTCAGATTCTCTACTCCTGTAATCTGAGAATCATTTAAAACCGACACCCATTTATCAACAGTCATTTTAGGATTGTATTCCTTTAAAGTCGGCCAATAACCTTCAAAAGCGTATTTCCCTTCATTCTCTTTAGTTACCAACCACGCCTTGTAAGACAATGCAGGAATGCTTTCAAAGGGAATCTTCTTTTTGTCTATGTATTCAAAAACCGAATCACACAGGTCAATGTATTCTTCTGCTGTAGGAATATTTTTGAAGCCTTTGGTTTTAGCAACAAATTCGTCAGGCATATATTCAGTACTTGACAAAATTTCCCGGTTCCTTGAGTCAAGATTTACAAACTTATGAGGTCTTATCCAATACAACCCCATTGAAAGATTCCATTTTATTCCGTTTTGTTTCAGGACAGTATCATATGCAGAAATAAAAGTTTTTCTGTTTTCTTCTGTATTATCATCTGCAAAATAAAGGGCACTTTCGAAAACCTTCCAAAGGTTCTCAATGTCATCCTCGCCTCTTTCTCCCGCAAAACGATAAAAAGCCGATTGCATAATAAACACAACAGGAATACTATCAAATGATTCCGGCTGCTTTTCCGTAACACTAAACTCTTCCGCTAACCCTTTTATTATTTTCTTTCTTTTCCATTCCACAATGCCTTTATTGAAAAGACCAAAAACAGTAAAGGGGTCAATATCTGTTATATTATTATCATGCTCAAGCTTCGGCAAGGGAATGCCAATATTACTGAAAACTGATTTTATTTTATTTATCAAAGATTTACGGTCATCACGATATGTCAACAACACTTTTGCAAAAGCGTCATAAAACCCTATCCAATCCGTATTTATCTGATTACTCACCGAAACACCTCACTTGTCCCTTTTTACACATAAAACCATGTTGACATTAAATCGTCTTATACAAATTTATTATACTCCCATATTTTTCAAAAAGCAACATAAAAGAAAATCCCCACCGAGATTCTTCGTTTTGCTCGAGAATGACACGGTGGGGATTTGGTTTTGTTGGATGTAATAAGATTACATTTTAACCTTTTGGCCTTTTGGTAAGCATACAAAAGGTTTTCAATTAACCATTTAACAAGTGAAGGATTATTATTGAAGTGCAGAAGTAAAAATTATACTTCTAACACTTTTCTAACAATTTCTCTGCATAAAAACAGTCTGTGGCAAAAATGTCGCATCCAGGATTTTTTGATTAATTTGAAAGATTTGAATTAGTTGTAATTGATTCCGGCATCTCCGGTGTAATTCCGATAAGGGAATTACGCCTTTCAATCATAGTGGCAGATTCAACGGGTATTCCTGCATGAAGTTCACCGGGTTCCATAAATTTAAGACCGCCCTCGTATTCTGACGGAAAATAGCCTTCTTTTGCAAGTTTTTCTCTTTGTTTAAGAACCTCCATGACATATTCATGCTGTGGATTGTTGAAATCCCAGAACAGATACGGAATAATCATCAGAACGAAGCCCGCAAGGTCAAACACCAGCGGAACTGCAAGGATATTGAATCTTGCAGAATCAATATAAAGAACATCCCAATTTGAATTAAATCCGTTTCTGAGAATGATTACGGGAATTATCAGGCTGACAAAAGTAGTAACGGGAGAAATAATCCAGTTGAACACACCGCTGAAATTTTCAAGACGCTCACCGGAAAGATACATCTGATAGTCGTTCTTTCTGACACCCATATCGGAGTCGGCAACATCAGGAATTGATGTTGCAAAGCCCTTGGTGAATTCACATGCAAAAATAACAATACCGCACAAATTCTGCTTTGTCGGAAAAGCCATAATGGTCATCATTTCTGCAACAGCACTCACGGCACATATGACAAGCTTGGCGATTTTCAGGCTTTTGTACGAGAACCGCTTTACAAAGTAAGGGGCAATGAAACTGAGAGGTGTTGACCTGAAGCTCATCAGTGTTTTCATCAGTCCGTAAATTGCACACTGAGTATACATACGGAATGAGAAGAAATACATAACATTTGTGAGGTCTATCATTCCGTTACCGAACGAATCAAGCAATGTGGAAATAGTGTTCAACCAGTTATACTTGTTTTTCATTACCTGAGAAATTCCGTACCAGAAGGATATTCTCTGTTTCTTTTCAAGAGGTGGTTGAGGAATTCTTTCAGTTATGTTCCTGATGCTTATCAGGGTTAATGCACCCATGGGAATAAATACCGCAGGAACAACGAACTTATAGAATCTTATATCATCAAAAGCAATACCGAAAAGCGGAACTATAACATCAAATATGTTTTTGACAAAATGCGACAGCTTTACAGGCCATGTTCTTACAAGCATTCTTTCGTGGGGATTGGGAGAAATATTCTGAGTACACTGTTCAATAACATTATCGAATGGGAACATATCATAGATCATAAACAGAAGGTATGCCATCCACATTCTGTCTTCAACCAATTTCACATTATAAATGGGAAGCCAGCCGATAAGAATTATCATAACAGACTTCTGGAAAAAGTTTGAGAACAGCACATACTTGTATCTTCCGTATTTGGGAACAAGCTTCTTTCTCCAGAGAATGTTACGCAATCCTCCGTAAGCGTTCACAAACAGCTGAATGCCTAATATTTTAAGAAAACTTCTTGCGCTTACACCGTTTATTCCGTTAAGCAGCTTCGCTAAGACTGTCGGAAGAAACAGAGAAGCGTCAAACAATATCATAGAAAGTCCGATAACTGAAACAATACCGTAAAAAGCAAGGAATTTCTTTTCGGTTTTCTTTTCAAGAAGGCCGAGATTATCATTGACAAACCATGTCAGAATGTTCCACAGATAGCTCAACGGGAGTCCGATGAGAGTTATAACCGAAAAAGCAAGATACGGCAGCTTGTAGTGATACATTATAAGGAAGCATGATGCACTGAAGCCGAGATAACTGAGAGGTGTTTTTATGCTGTAATTCATTCCGACGCCCCAGAATACTGTCAGATACTCCTTGAACGGAACATAGTTTCCTTTTTCTCTGTCAGGTTCATTCCAATGATCTTTTACATTTTGAAAAACATCTTTAATTTTACCTGTCTTCATCAGCTTACCCTCCTCTTCTGGCCATAAACAACCTCAACATCCTTAAGGGATCTTGGGTTTTTCTTCGGGAGCCAGTTTTCTCCGATTTCAATTGAGTCTTCGCTTTCGGCACCGAGATATATTTTTTCACATCCCAGATCACCGTAAAATGCGTGATGTCCGATAAACTCAACGCTTTGCGGCACGTAAATATATGTGACCTTTTCACAGTATGAAAATCCGTCTGAGCCGATTGATTTAACACCGTCAGGTATTGTGATTGTTTCGAAGTTCTTACACTTGAAGAATGCAAGGTTTCCGATTTCCCTCACAGAAGAAGGAATTGTAACATAAGTCAGTTTTTCACAGTCACTGAAGCATGAATCTTCAATTTTTGTAATTGAATCAGGTATTACATAAAAAGCTTGTTTTGAAAACTGCTTTTCGTATTCTTCAGCATCGGTCATTACTTCATCACCGTATTTATTCGCAAACTCACTAAGAAAGGTTTTAACTGTCCTTTCATCGAAAGGAGTTGCGATACCTTCACTAATTGCAGTTCTGTATTGATGGTTTCTCATAGGATGAAGAATAATTTCTTTCATATCCTTTGAATACAAAACGCCGTCCACAGAAGTATAATTCTGATTCTCAGGGTCAACGATTACCGCCATAAGGTTTCTTGTATAATAAAAACAATGGTTCTGAAGCTCCGAAACATCTTTTCCTATAAAGATGAAACGAACATATTCGTTACAGCTCATTGCGAATTCACGCACTTCGGTAATCGGTTTTGTTGTATCAATATTACCTTCATCGTCTCTGACATAATCAATATGCAATGTTATATCATCTTCCTTACCGACAAATTGATGAAGAGTATATCCGCTGTCGTTTTCTTGGTATGTATATTTGTCCGAGCTGATTGAATTAAAACTGAAAAACAAAGAGAGACCAACAAAAACTAATATTATAACTATAAAAAGAATCTTAAAAACTCTATTTTTTTTACCTTTCATTTTCAAATCCGGCTTTTTGTCAAAAAGCGGGTCGTAAAGCAATTCTGTTTTGCTTATTGTAACATTGTCAGCCATTTAACATTTTCCTTCCTTTTTAATGAGTACTTAACCACCATTCGGTGTAGGCATCGGGATAATTGGTTTTGAATCCTGCTACGCCCATATCGCAAATCTGTTGCCACCACTCGGGATAATCGCCAAGATTCGAAAATACTTTGATGCCCATTGACTCAAACATATCCACATCCTCTTTGGTGAACGCTTCGTTGTTGAGACCGACTTCCCAGAGGTCAGAGCGTTTAACAAAATCCATTGTTTTTTCATTGATAAAACGGATATTGGCACCGAAACGCAGTCCCTCGGGCTTACCGTTTTTACGGTAATACTCCTGCATCTCTTCAAGCACTTCCCAGTCGCCCGAGAAGAATATGTATCTTGAAACATTCGATGATTTTGCAAGGATTTCATCCATACGCGGACACATACCTTTGCACTTAAATTCAACCTCAACGGTGAGGTCATAATCAACGGTTGACAGCCATGCATCGAATTCGGGGAAGGTTATCAGATGAGTTACTCTGTCTTCAATATAATCCGGCGGCGTGATCATACGTCTGCCTCCGTAATGCTCTGTCCAAGGATATGGTGGTTATTTAAGCTTGAGTGCATCACGATATGGTATATCGAATTTTTTTACTTGCTCAGCTGTCATATCTCTGATAGAATCCCAATACTTTTCGAATGTCATATAACCCATAGTACTGTTATGAGTTACAATGATTTCTCCGTCTCCGCATATCTGAATATCAAGCTCAATGCCCTCTAAACCGAGTTCGGCAGTTTTTTTGAATGCTTCCAACGAATTTTCGGGAGCAAACTGCGTAACTCCCGTGTGTGCGATTCTCATCGGCTTTCCGCAATACTCTTTTTTCATTATTTATTCTCCCGTTTGATATGTTTTATTTCGCCTAACTTTCAAATTAACATTCATATTATAACATAACAAAATACACAAATCAACACTGATAAGTGGATTATTTCTGTGATATTTGACTATTGATATGAAAAACAAACTTTCCGAAGATGAAATCATAGAATCACTTCTTGAAAAACATCGTGATGACAAAGAAGTTTTGGAAATAATTCTCAAGGCAAAAAGGATCTTGAATATATCCGCACGAGAAATTCAGGACAGACGGTGTGAGTTTTTATATTTCTAACATTTTTCTAACAATAGATTTTATTTGGTTGTTTTATAAAACTCAAACATTATCGGGGATTGGAATTTTGATTTAAAATTGCTTTTCTGCGTAAGATTACGTCTGATTTCGTGTGACGTTTTGTGTTTACGTTATCAAAAATCCCCTACGAACCAAAAGGTCAGGAGTTCGAATCTCTTGCAGCGCGCCATAAAAATCCGTACACAATTGTGTGCGGATTTTTACTTTTTCACTATTCACTTTTCACTGAAAAACACAGTATAATCGTTGATATCTCAGGCGATAACAACTTTTAATTATTTCTTTTTAGCCATACCGCAATCCTTGATAAATCAAGGGTTGCGGCTTTTTTATGCCCTAAAATTATTTTTCTTTTAAGAAATAATAACGGCATTTTTCTAACAAAATTCTAACAACTCAAAACCTTTTGGTAAATTCCTGTTTAAACTGCCATATTCCCAGTAGAATCAGGGAGAAAGCTTCTAACTCAGACATTTGATGTTAAAATATCCTTGCATTAATTTTTTTGACGGCTTCAAAGAAGAGTTTAATGCTTTCATCTACCGATTGCTCAGATTTTTCTTCCATATGTGTGAAGAAAACTTCAGTCATCTTATTCCCGGCAATAATGACATTGAAGTGAAACTTGAAAATGTTATTGCAAACGGCAGGAAGATTAACTTATTCAACCTGAAATCTAATGTCGAAACCAAAGTCAACGAAAACATATCATTTTAGTAGCAAGTACTTCACCTGAAAAATGCGATACGAAATCGGTCATAAACAGAGAACTAACTTGACGGCGTTATAAAATTTGCTGTTACAAATGAATAAGCAAAAACCTCTTTGCATCGGCAATTCCGTTCACAAGGAGGTTTGTTTTGTCATTATGTTGAAAATCATGATGCGGGTGTGGTATAATCAACTCGACAAATTAGAATTTGCGTAACAGACATAAAGGAGAAAAATATGACACAAATCATTTCATTTTTGCTGTCCGTTGTGTTTGCAATTGATATGTTTTTCGTTGGATTGTTCCCTGAAAAACAACTCGTTATCACACAAACGGAAACCGAATCCGAATACTACATAAACGGTGGAAGCGATACCCTGCGTTTCGGTGTTGCAGGCGACAGCAATCTGTTTGAGCCTGGCGATGAAATCAGTGTTGTTATTGAATGCCTTGACGCATCTCTTGACGGCACAAGAGCAAAAATCTCCGTCAGAAGTGAACAGACGGGTTTTGACAAGCGCGGATATGTTGTCTTCAGCTCCGATTTACCGTATAACACCTTCACTTTTTCATCGGATAAAAACGGAATTTTTACCGTTGCAATCACGCTTTCCAATGCAACAGAGTACAACTTCAACATCGGTGTTCTTCCCAAAAATGCACAGGCAAGTGACAGCTTTTATTACGGCATTCAGCCGTATGTAACCCGTGCATATACTTGGGGCGAAGGCTTTCAGCTTCCGAATTACACCGCAGAAGAATCCGTTGACAAAATTCTCGATACTGCTCAGTATCTCGGTGTGAATCTTGTCCGTGAGGACAGCGTCGGTTGGGGTGCAATGCAGAGCGAAGCATACGGCGATGTTAACTTCTCTGTGCAGGATTACCTTGTCGTCAAGGTTAACGAGCGCAATATGAAATACAACTGGCTTCTCGGATTCAATGCAGGAAAATGGTCTGCCGCAGATAAATACAAAGAGAATTACGATGAATCAACAGGCTGGACCTGCCCACCCGATGAGAATATGTGGTCTGATTTTGCAGGTAAGGTTGCAGGACATTATGCCAATAACACCGACATTCTGTGGGAAATATGGAATGAGCCTAATTGGTATTTCTTCGCAGGTACTCCCGAAGAATATTTTTCGCTTCTTGAAAAAACCGCAAAAATAATCAAAACAGAAAATCCGTCAGCCTATGTTTATTCAGGCGGACTTGCAGTTGCGGAAAAAGAAAGCAACCTTGTTTTTTATCAAAAATCCGCAGAGCTGATGAACCGGAATCTGCTTGATAATTTCGGTTATCACAACCACGATGGACTCGATAATTACTATGACTATATGGGCAAGATGCATACCCTCGTAAAAACAGCAGGTCTTTTAAACGGCGGTTTCAACAGCGAAAGCGGTGTGGGCGGCACAGATGCGGCAACAATTGCCTGCAAAGCACTTTACACCCGTTCAACAGGAGCAAAAGGTTTTGTTTCCTTTGCATTCAGAAAAACCATTACACCCGAAAATGATATAAATGACTTTGCATTTTTTAACGAATATATGCAGCCCACCGAAGCCGTGATTACTTATGCAACGGTTATCCGTTTTCTCGGCAATGCTGAGTTTGTTAAAAACAAATCAAACAAAAAAAATCTTGTGATTGACGAATACTCCGATAACGGAAAGAAAATCGAAGTGTATTACAGCCTTGGCGATAAAACAAAAACCACTGCACCCGAAGGTGATTACAAAGCCTACGATATGTACGGCAACGAAATCAAGATCGGCAGAAAGTTGACTGTCAGCAATTCACCGATTTATTTTGTTTATTGATGTAATATTGGTTCTTACAATAAATTTCAAAGCCATCCTCACAAAAACATCAAACCACATTTTATCGGTGCTGCTTTATATTAAAGAAGTACTTATTATTACATTTTGATATAATTCAGGTGAGTATATGAACAGTACAGAAAGAGTATACAATACAATTCTCGGCAAAGAAATCGACCATCAGCCTATATACGGATGGCTCAAAGAAAATCTCGGCATTGAAATTTCAATGAAGTTCGGAAGCGTTGAAAACTTTGAGGACAAATTTGAGTTTGATGCGGCGCATATTTTCGGCGGTCAGTGGTCATTTGACGGCGAATCGTTTGATAAAATAAGAGCCCGACACAATGAACTTACCCCGGATGTGCTTCTTGATTATAATCTTTTCACCGTGCCCGATAACGATTCGGATTTCGAGCAAGTAAAAAGAGAAATTGCTCATCACAAACAGAGAGAACGCTTCTGCTATATGCAAACACCGGGACTTTTTGAGCATTTCAACACAGTTTTCGGCATTGAAAACCATCTTTTATACACCGCACTTTACCCCGAAGAGCTTTGTGAGCTTTACAGACGGCAGGCTGAATGGACAATGAGTTTTGCCGACAAGTGCATTTCTTTGGGTGCAGATATGATACACATTTCGGACGACTGGGGCTCGCAGAAGGATATACTTTTCAGCCCCGACACATGGAAGGAAACCATATATCCTAACATGAAAATGATTGTTGATCATATTCATTCCAAAGGTGTTTTGGCAAGCCTTCATTCCGACGGATGCATCAGAAAAGTGCTTGACGGTGTGCGTGACATCGGATTTGATGTTGTTCATCCCTGGCAGGAAAACGCAAATATGCCGCTTGATTTCTATCTTGAAAATTACAGCAACAATTTCGCGATTATGGGCGGAATATGCGTTCAGTCTGCAATAGGAATTCTGAAAAGAGAAGAGCTTGAAAAGGAAATCAGACGAATTTTTTCGCTTCTCAAAGGCAAAAGATGGATATGCTGTACCTCGCATTTCATTCAGAAGCATTGCTCGGTTGATGACCTCGAATTTGCCTATAATTTGATATACAAGCTTGCGAGAGAATAAAAAAACCGCTTCTTTGGAAGCGGTTTTGTGTTATTTATATATTCCTTCTTCATACCAGATTCGGTTCATAAGTTCATATCTTTCAAGCTGGAGACCCGTATATGCACAATTTGAGGTGCAGAACACATATCCCCAGCCGTTCATACCGTCACGAAGTGAGCGGCGGACATCGGCAATTACTTCTTCCTCTGTACCAGTCTGCAGAAGTCCGCAATTTACGTTACCGCAAAGGGCAACTCTGTCGCCGTAAAGCCGTTTTACTTCGGCAAGGTCAACTCCGCCCTGAGGGTCAAGCGAATGAAGCGCATCGGGCTTACATTCAACAATTTGGTCGATTATCGGCATAATATTGCCATCGGTATGCTTGATTGAGTAAAATCCCATATCACGATAATCTTTTATAACTTTCTGAAGATACGGTGCAATGAATTCAGAAAACATAGACGGCGAAAAGAACGGATTCACATTGAAGCAATAATCCGAGCAAAGCGCAAAGCCGTCAAGCAAACCGTTATGTTTTGCAAGTTTTTCGGCAAGGTTCACCCAATCAACAAGACGCTTTTGTGCCTCTGCTTTGAGTCCGTCTTCATCCTCATACATTCTCTCGGTGAATTCCATCATATTCTCACCGTTGGGGATTTCAAAGGTCGGGTCGCCGTGAATCATAAGGAAATATTTATCGCCCGATTTCTCTCTTATCGTTTCAAGAAGTCTGACTATATTCTCATATCCCCACGGATTGGGATGCACAAAAATTGCGCTGTGATTATATTTTTCGGCAACTTCAATGTGACAATCAGCGATATAATCAATATGGAGCTTCTGCTCCGTTTTGCTCATCTGATTCCATTGGTCAAAACGCTGCTGTGAGGGGTGAATTTTTCCGATTGCTTCAAGAGTCAGAAAAAATACAAGCTCGAAGGTGGGACAATGTCCTTCAATCGGCTCTCTTTTGAGTGCTTTTATAAATCGTTCACGCTCTGTCATTATTACACCTCAAACATCATATTTTCGATAAATAAATCTGAAAAAGTCGGATTTGCAGACAAATCAACATAGGTTGAGTTATCAATATAAATTGCAAGGTCATTTTTCTCGCAGGCATATTTTACAGTGCCGAGCAGACTGCTGTTTTTTATTGCAATGCATTTGTTTTTTAATTCTTTCGGGAGAAGTCCTGTTTTTACGGCATTTTCAATATTGATTTTCGCCGAGAAACCGCCCGAAATATACATTTTATCGATATCATCAAAAGTGATATTTTTCATTTGCAGTAAAGTGATAATTGCAGAATAAACAGCCGATTTTGCAAGCTGATACTGCCTTATATCTGCCTGATTTATGCTTACGCCCTCTGCAATTTCAAAATCATCTTCCATATATCCCGTTTCATCGATATTTTCTTTGTCGAGAAGATATGCAATGATATCAACAAGACCCGTGCCGCATATACCTTTTGCGGGTGCGTCGGAAATTGTTTTGATTTTACCTTCGGAATATGAATAAACTGCACCGCTTGTTGCACTCATTCCGCACGAAATATTTGCACCCTCAAAGCACGGACCTGCCGCAGCGGCGGTACAAAGAGCCGACTTTTCAGAAAACAAAACGATTTCGGCATTTGTGCCAAGGTCAATGAGTAAGTTGTGTTTATTGCTTTCGGGCATACCGACAAAATTGAGACCTGCAACAATATCAGCACCCACAAAAGCGGCGATTGACGGCAGACTTTCAACCGTTTCAATGCCGATTATGCCGAGATTTTCAGCTTTTTCGGTTTTGCTTTCGAGAAACTCGGGAGTATACGGTGCAACACCCATTGACGAGCAATCAATGCCGAAAAAGAAATGAAGCATCGTTGCGTTGCCCGATACATAAAGCTTTTCAATGCTTTGCAGATTGAATTCGGATATCATCGAATTGATTTCGGATATAACGGCTTTTTGAAGTTTATCAACACCGTTTTTACGGCAATAATCAATCCTTGTCATAACATCAGCACCGAATGTACATTGAGGATTTGTGTGTGTTATGACTTTTATTATGTTTCCCTCATCAAGGGAAACAAGAGCAAGCGCAAGAGTTGTAGTGCCTATATCGAGAGAAAAGCAAAGATTTTCCGTTAATTTTCCCGTTTCAATTGCTCCCGTTTCGGAAACGATTTCGCCGTTTTGGGGAATCTCAACGGAAATATCAGATTTGATTATGTATTGGCACGAAAGTTCTTCTTTGCCGTTGACGGTAATAACACATTTTCTGCACGTTCCTCTGCCGCCGCAATGGTGATCAACACCTTTATCCGATTCAATCAACAAATCGGACAAAAGCGTTCCGTCTTTTGCATATTTAGTTTCGCCGTTGATTATTACCTTATGCATAAAGCTCATTTACCTTTTTGAAATATGCTTCGATGTTTTCCCATTTTGATGCGGCGGGAACATCGCATCCCGTTGAAATCATAAAGTTTTCGTGCATTGAGCATTCGTCAAACACCCTCTGCACATCGGCTGTGATATCATCAGGTGTTCCCGTTCTGAAAAGAACGGGGTTGACGTTACCCATAACAATTTTATCTTTCGGTAACTCTTCAAGAGCTTTTTTTATGTTGATTGCATTACCTAAATGGATTATATCTGCGTTAAGTTCACCTATCATATCAAGCATATCTCCTGCCGCATTGCCGCAGTTGTGATAGCATACGATAAAATCATCGCTGTTTATTTCGTTGAATATCTGCTGAACAAAAGGAAACGAAAATTCTTCTGCAAGCGCAGGCGAAAGCAGGCCCGCCGCAGGCTCAGCCATAATAACGCCGTCTGCACCGATTTCTTTGAATGCTTTAATATATCTGATTGTAAATTCCGTTGCTTTTGAGAGCAGAATTCTGACCTCATCGGGGCTGTCGAAGCATTCCATCATAAGCTCGGTCATATCAAAAATTCTGCCTGCAAGGGAATAAGGGCCGATAACTCCGCAGAAAACGGGAATATCGGTTATTTTTTCTTTTGCTTTTTTTACCCCGTCAATGCAGATGCTTGTTCTGCCTGCTCCCACTTCGGGAACAACGATATTTTCAGCATCGGCAATATCATCAATTATGCCCTTTTCAACTGCAGGAATATCATCGTCATAAAAACGGATTTTTGCGCCGAATGCCTCAGCCTCAACGGATAAATCCATCATATTGAGTGACGCCCCGACGCTGAATTTTTCTGCAATAGCCTGCATTCCCCGAAGTTGCATTTCTGCCGACGAAATAAGCTCGTTTACGCTTATTCCGAGAAGCTGGGTTGAAGGAAATGACAAAATCGGAACAGTTTTGTTTTTATGTTTTAATAATTCAATTACTTTTTTCTTCATATAATCACCCGAAAAGTATCACGCAAAAATATGTTACGGTGTTTGAACCGTTGTTATAGTTAATCCCCGATTTTTTCGCAAGCTGGGCAACATTGATTCCGCAGGCCTCAACCGACGGCACAGCCTTTTCGGGAAAACGGCAGGGTGCATCGGGATAAGTGCATTTTTCGCAGAGTCCGCAGCCCTCGCAGCCGAGAGCCATGAATTTTTCACCATCTGTACGAAGGCTTTCCGTTATACTCCGCAAAACCTGCTTTGTGCTTTTCTGACCTTCAATCATACCCTCAAAGTCAAAGCTGTCCTCAAGGTCATATTTGCAGGTAAAAACGCAGGCGGTTTTATAGCTTTTGATTTTTCTCTCAAGCTCATCAAGATTGCCTACGCCGGGCGGGCAGGTCCAGCAGGTGCCGTATTTTCCGCAGCGGTTAGCCTTGCACATATCAACAACTGCCTGCGAAAACGGAATATCGCTTGTTTCAATCAGTTTATACTGAAAGATTTCGGGTTTATTTAAATATTTTTCTATATTCATATCAGCTGCAAAGCTCAACGGCGGCATCAGCTGCACTTGCGGCATCGGAGGTGTATTTATCCGCACCTATCTGATTGCAGAAATCTTCCGTAACGGGTGCTCCGCCGACCATAATTTTGACCTTATCTCTTATGCCTGCGTTTTCGGCACACTTAACAACATCAGCCATAACTTCCATTGTTGTTGTGAGCAGTGCCGAGCAGCAGATAATCTGACAATTCTGCTCAATTGCGGTGTTTACAAAGGTTTCTGGGGCAACATCGGTGCCAAGGTCAACAACCTCAATGCCCTTGCCTTCCATCATCATCTTAACAAGGTTTTTGCCGATATCGTGCATATCGCCCTGAACGGTGCCTAAGCACACTTTACCCGTTGACTGAACACCATCTTCAATAAGCAAAGGCTTGAGAATCTGCACGCCCATATTCATTGCTCTTGCCGCAATAAGAACTTCGGGAACATAAACTTCATTATTCTTGAACTTTTCGCCGATAACGGTCATGCCGGAAATTAAACCTTCATTAAGAATCTGTGCTGCAGGCAGCCCGTCATCAACAGCTTTCTGAACAAGCTCTTTAACAATTTTTGCCTTTCCTTTCTGAAGGTTTTCGGATATTTCAAGATAGATACTCATAACGATTTCTCCTGATTATGTATTTTTTAGTTTTATTTTATACTTTTGTACTGTGAAAAACAAGGGTTATTTAACAATTAAAATCTGATTTTCTTTATTTCTTCTGCGTAATACTGAACAAGCTCAAATTTTGTGCCGGGCATCAGTCTGTGGTCGGGGCAAGGAATAAATCCGCCCATTGATGCAAGACGCTTGATTCTTTCAATTTCAGCATCAACCGCTGCTTTGTCCTTGCGGAGTGCGGTTTTATCCATTCCGCCAACGCCCAGCATTCCCTTGCCGTATTTCTTCCTTGCAGGTTCAAACTGGTCGCCCCATACACCGATTTCGATGGGGAACATTGTGTTAACACCGTTATTAAACCAAGTAGGCAAAAGTTTTTCCGTTACACCGTCGCAGTCAAGGGAGATTACGTCTATACCGTATTTACGGCACAGGTCAGTTCTCTTTTTGTAATGCTTTGCGCAAAGCTCATCGAAAATATCGGGGGAGAGAAGGGGACCGTTTTTAAAGCAGATATCTTCCCAGAAGTGAGCAAAGTCAAATTTAGCGCCCGTTTCTAAAATTGTCTCGGCGCATTTATACTGCATATCAGCCCAGGTATCAACTATTTCGGCAAATAATTCTTCGTCATCATCATAAATCAAGTAGCTCATACCTACAACGGAGCACATATCTCTTATTCTGCCGAG
>JAZNIJ010000035.1:0-4853 GCA_045577455.1 Eubacteriales bacterium | reverse complement strand
TTCTTGAGCTTGAATTTACAAAAATGCTTGAAATGGATATTAGTTTCCGTAAATGCAAATGGTGTGGTAAGTATTTTATAGTTAAGGGAAACCACGGGACAAAATACTGTGACAGAGTTCCCGAGGGGAAAACACAGTCCTGTCAGAAGCTTGCTGCTCTTGATGAATATAAAAAGAAAAATGCCAATAATGAGGCTAAAAAGGTGTATGACAAATATTATAAGCGCAATCATGCAAGAATTACTACAAGGCAGATTAAAGAGCCTGGATTCAATCAGTGGAGGTATAAGGCCATTACACTGCGAGATGATTGCAATGACGGCAAAATTACTCTTCAGGAGTATATCGACTGGAACGAGGCATACTTTCCGAACAGAGCAAAGAAAAAATAAATATATGTGGGCATTGTTTTTGCAAAACGCATTTACAATGTCCTTATTTTTGCATTAAAAAGCAGATAGGGTGTAGTTACCCTACCTGCAGGTTGTTCTTGCCACACAGGGCTTTTTAAGCCCTTGTATTGCGGTTAAATTTTTGATGTTATTCTATTGTTCCGACCATTTTATTTATGTCACCATCTGAGCCTACGATTATGGTCTTTGTTTTGCTTGGAGATACATAGCCGAAGCCTTCGATGTAAGTCTTGTTTTTTTCTTCAATGATTTCATTTCGTATTTTTGTTTCCTCATCCGTGAGGTAGCAGGTGTCCTTTGCCATAATTTCGTCATTCAGATTTATGGGTTCTGCCGGATTCTTTTCCCATTTCGCATAGAGAACATCAGGTTTTGTGAATTTGAATGTTGCTACCTGATTTCGCTTCGTTCGTGGTTCGGTAAACCATCCTTTAAATGTGTATCCGTATTTTGTCGGGACATAACTCTCTAAGCTGATGCTCTCGCCGTATCTTTTTGTTATTGGTCTGATAAAGCTTCCACCATCCGATGCGAAGGTTAAGGTTACATTTCCTACGATTCCAAGTTCGTTGTCAAAGGTCACTCGGTATTTACTGAGCCACCATGGTGCCGCCGATACAGTTGTAGATAATAGCATCGTTGCGGCAAGTGCCGTACATATTATTTTCTTCTTCATAATATTATCCTTTCGTTTTGGGCATAAAAATACCGACATACTCGAATTTCATTCATCGAATATGTCGGCATTATTTTCGAAGCATTCCATAAAGAACCTTGCTCCTAACTTGAATCCTTTTATAAAGGTTTGGCATTCTGTTATTTGTATCATTTCATCGTAGCATGCTTTAACTTTATTAAATGATTCTTTTTCCTGCTCATTTAGATTTTTAAGTAATTCTTCTTCATTTTTTGTCAACAACTTGAACGCCTTGTCAAACTTTCTTTGGCTCTGAAACGGTCTTTCCATTGGATTTATATTCCCATACCAGAATTCTTCAAGCACTTTCATCCAATTTCACCTCCTTCCCAACACAAACATACCACAGAATTCTGCACAAGTCTACGAAGTTTTTTAATGTCCTTATCTTTGTTTAAGGCGTATCATATTTTAATAAACAAAAAGAACTTTGTTGACAAAATAAACTTGCCATACAAAGTTCTAAATCACTATACAAGTTTCAGTTTTTCAGGGGTAACGCTTCGCTTATTCTTCAAACCGCCAAAAATGTCCTTTTTAGCGCCCTTTTCGAGTGGCTTATAAAAGCTACATTTGTTACGCCTCCAACACCCGATATATGGGCAAGTCTCAGATTTAGGATCAAGGTCATAAGTATATTTGCCTGTCTTACATCTTGGGCATATTTGCTTTCTAAAAAACATGTCGTCATCTCCTTCGTTGTTATCACCATTTTTCTCATTCTCGTCGGAGTGACCTGCGAGTACACACGCACAGTACATCGCAACTACAATAAATGCCAATATAAGAAGTGCTGTAATTGTTAGTAGTATCTTTGCCATTTATTTCTCCTTTGATCTTTGCTGTGAATACGTCCGGGAGGATATTAGTTATCCTCCCAAACGCGTGCTACAATTACTTCCAATCTTCCCACTTATATTCATAACCTTTGTTGTCAAGCCAATAGTTGTGGGTAATAGTTGCTTCCAATACCGTTACATAATACCAAGTATCTTCATAAAGGTCATTGTAAGGATTGAATTCAAGTGATTTAACATAGCTCTCCAGAGGTTTTCTAGCAAGAAGTTTATTTATAACCGTCATAACCTCTGCACGAGTGATGTTATTTTCAGGCTTATATGTCTTATCAGGGTAGCCTTCGATAAGCCCGCTGTGTGTAAGTGCCAGAATTTCATCATAAGCCCAATGTGTATCATCTAAATCTGTAAACGGATTTTTGATATTAGCTTCTTCAATGCCTGCAAATCTAAATATAAGCGCCGCAAATTCTGCTCTGCTCAAGTTTCTTGAGGGTTTGAACTCACCATCAGGATAACCGTAAACAATTCCTTTATCAGCCATATATTCAATATCATGTGCAGACCAGCGACCTACCTTAACATCAGGGAATGCATCTCCTGTTGCAACAAATGGCTTTTCGTACTGATGATTTGTTATGCGATAAAGAATAGATGTAATTTCTTCACGAGTTATATCACCTTCAGGTTGAACGCTACCATCAGGATATCCATTGATATAACCAATGTGCGTCGGATGCTCATTTCCGAAAATATCTTTAGTGTACTTTCTTGTTTTATCAATAGTGGAGCTACCGCCACCACCGCCACCGCCACCGCCGGTGTTAATTGTTGTAGGAATTGTGTATTTATAAGTTCCAATCTGACCATAGACACCATCATGACAGTTCGCAATTTCGGTTATATCCTTACACTTTCCGCACGCACTGAAATACACGGCTTTAACTGTTGTTGCACTATTTAATGTCAATTCTTCACCGCTATATGCCTTACGATTTGCGTTATCGCTAATTGAAGGATCACTGCCATCAAGTGTATAATACAAAATAACATTTTCATCTGTCGGATAATCCTTCAAAGTGTATTTTGTACCCTTTGAAAATTCCACTTTGCCACTTGCCTCAAGAGAAGTGGTAGGAATGTCTAAGTGAACAAAATCAATTTTAAAGGTTCCATCGCTGCCCTCGATTTTTCCGTCCTCATCCTCAAGCCATGCATAGATTGTAATATCATCCATAAGAGCTGTAGGAATAATCGGACGTGTAACATCATAAACAGCAGTATTGGTTGTTATGGTTTGTCCGTCTGATTTCTTTGTATATGTATAATAATAATGAATATCAGCGGTCTTATTCTGAGATAACAGTTTTATACCTTCTGCATAATCACCGGTTCCGAGCAGGTGCGCACTGATTCTGTCTGCATCATAAGGATAAGCAATATAGACACTTCCACTTGCTGCACTTCCGGATTCAATGATGTAGTAATGAATTGTATTCTTACTAACTCTTCCTGTGTTCTCATTCAAAACATACGCCTTGAAAGACATAGTATGAGTAATAGCTCTTTCCTGACCGGTGTATCTGAAATCTTTATTGTCGCCGTTCTGTCTGTACCAGATACTGTAGTTCTTATCGGTAGGAATATTGTCATCGTATCCTATTGTTGTTGTCTTGCCGTCGCTTTCAAGATATGTACCTGAAGGAAGCTCGATAATTGGCGCAAGCGGCACGAAATTATACACATAACTTACTACAGAACTATAATTGCCGTTCTTTGCATATCTAAGCTGCAAAATGGTGTCTTCCTTAAACAAAAGACCATTACCGTCGTAATCTTTCCATTCGCCTTCGTTATCAATTCTGTATTGAATTTTCCCGCCACTGTTGAGCGAATTAAGCATTACCTTCAGAATATTATTGTCATCATCAATTTTTCTTTCCTCATAAGTTCCTGTTTCTTTATCTGCATAAGGCGGAGCAAGAACCGGGCTATTTGAGATTGCGTATGTATATCTGTTGGTATCACTTTCTACGCCATCAAGTGTAGAAGAAATTTCTAATGTGACACTGCCGGAATTTACGCCTGTATTCAATGAACCAAGTTGCTCGGTACATTCCTCATCGCGGTATGCCATACCGGTTTCTGTGTCAATATAAAATCTTTCATCATCGGTATTTATAAATTCATTTTCAAAACTACCGATTTTGTAGTTTACAGTACTTCCTTTGACAGCATCAACTGGAATAACAGGAAGTTTTGCTTCGTTAATTGTTGCGGAAGGAGCAGCCTTCGGTGCCTGCGGAGTTACGGTATAAGAGAAAATACCTACATCACTCTTTACACCAAAAACATTAACTGCAACTGCTTTTATAACTGTATTACCTTTAATGTCAATGAACGCTGTCCCGTCATAAAGATATGTTCCGGCTGTATTTGGGACCGGATCAGGACATAATCCACCATCATAGGAAATGGTATAGTAAATTTGAGTTCCCTGTGGTACAGGCATAAACTGTGTTGCAAAGCCTTCGCCACCTATTTCATGGATATAATATCCGGGAAGGAGTGTCGTAAGAGGCTTAACAGGTTTTAATGTTACAATGTCGTATGAATGTTTTACAACACTTGACCAGCTTTCACCATTTTTAAGAACCGCTGCTGTTACTACAGTATATTTTGTAATGTCAATCACCGCAGAGTCAGATGCTTCATTTGCATGAATTCTTGTGGTACTTGTTGTAGGATCGCTTCCGTCAAGTGTGTAGTAAAGATCGTAATCGTCCGTATTAGACTCTGTGCTTTCAGGCGTGTAAATTGTAATTTTGTTTGCATTTGTAAACTGTGTGCTCTCCGGTGCAAATTCAGGAGGCAATGGTTTAATTTTGTATGTAAAGACATACTCTGCTCCCTCGGACTTAACGGTTGTTCCGTCAGTTTCAAATT
>JAZNIJ010000034.1:0-5476 GCA_045577455.1 Eubacteriales bacterium | reverse complement strand
CCAATGGCTTTATTGCTTTTGGCAAGAAACGGAACAGTTACAGTATGCCACTCCAAGACAAAGAATTTATCCGAAATAACAAAAAAAGCAGATGTTATTGTTTCTGCAATTGGTAAACCAAACTTTGTTACAGCAGATATGGTTAAAGACGGAGCCGTTATTGTTGATGTTGGAATTAACCGACTTGAAAACGGAAAAATTACAGGGGATGTAGATTTTGAAGGCTGCAAAGATAAGGCATCTTACATAACCCCCGTTCCGGGCGGCGTTGGCCCTATGACTATAGCTCGTCTCTTGCTCAATACCCTTGAAGCATACAAAAGCAGGTTTTGTTTGTAATTTTTACTAAAAAGCACACTTTGGAATACGAGATATTGAATACTTATCTTCACAAAATAATGTGAAGATGATTTTATTATCCCTCCACACTACCGCACACACCGTTCGGCGCATTAAGGTTAGCTTTATATCTCATGCTGTTTTAATGCATCCTTTTTTAGTGCTTTAACACATGACCTCCCACCTTTCGCCTCAAATACACTTCAACTTATTTGTGCACAAAATAAAAACTTTTTAAAACAAATAAAAATACATAAAAAACTTAGAAAGGTACAATGTAATTATCTTTTTAAAATCAGATGGTTACATTATATGTGTAAAAATGAATTCCATTAATAGTGAAAGAAAAACAAACACCACCCATTTCTCCCCATCATTAACACGAAAAACAAAATTAACCCCACTCAGAAAAAAATTAATATTGATCATCATATCCATTTTTATGTTCACATGTTTTACTTTTATGTTTTATGGGCAATTAAACTGGGAAGATGGAGCCTCTTATTTTTCAGATACAGATGAACACTTAGAGTTCGCTCAAAAAGGTACAGGATATTCCGTCTTATATTGGCTTATATATTTTTTGTATAAAATAACAGGAACTACATTTTCCATAGTAATATTGCAAAGTATTCTGATGATAGCAACATGGGTAGTTACAGCTAAACTAATCAATGTAATATTTAAAGACAAATATGATTTCTTTTTTAGTTCTATAATTGCATTACCTGTAATGTTTCTTTCAGGAATATATGTACCAAGATTCGCTCCCTGGTTTTATGATAACCAAGTAATAACTCAACCATATCATAACATTACATATATTGGTATGAGATTTTGCGCATGCTTTTGCATGATTGCATTTTTCAAAATTTTTAAAAATTATCTTAACAAAATCAAATTTACACATTGGACTGTACTCACTGTTTTGCTAATGATTTCCACGGCAATCAAACCCTCTTTCTTCTACGGATTTGCTCTTACATTACTTTTCTTTTTAATTTACGATTTTTTCAAAAATAAAACATATGATTTTATAAAAAACAAATCAAGCCGAAAAAGATTGATTCGAATTATCGCCATAGGAAGCACGGTTCTTCTATCTTTACCCATTTTGATTCTTCAAGCCAACATGCTTTATGGAGGGAATGCTACACAAGAAGAATCAAAAATAATATTTGTGTGGGGAGAAACATTTGTAAAAAAAGGATTAATAATAACCTCAATAAAGATTATTCGCAGTTTAATGTTTCCCTTTATGGTCTGGATTGCGAATCGAAAAATTTTATCTCGAATAGAAAATTTTTCTTTTTTGTCGTACATTATCCAATTATCTCTTGCTATAATATTATCAGAATCAGGTCCAAGAGCTAATCACGGCAATTTTTATTGGGGAGTATATAGTTCGGCATTTTTTCTTTTCGCTGTGGTATATCCTCGTTTTATTGATAATTTAAAGAATTACCAAGCGCACAATAAGCTATACATAGTTTCAGGTTCCGTTTTAATGGTCGGCCACGTTTTATCTGGATTTGCATATTTATTATTAGCTACGCTTGGGCAAATATTTATATAATAAATATTAAACACTTTGATATTAAGCTGTATGTGAAAACCCCTCGATTATAAATGCGCACTAAACCAGTGCTTGCTCAGACCTACAAGATTATTCGTATTAGAGTACTTATTGAACATCATCAAACTACTTTTTTACTTTGAGATGTCCCATACACTGATTTTGGTCGGCATATGATGTAGCAGGGCTTCCTTCTCGATTATCTCTGCTTCCTTTTGCATAACTTTCCAATTATCTGTCGAATATTCCCTTTTATTTTACCGCAGATTACTTATCTTCTGTATTTTATTTTACAACTTACCTTTTTTCGTATTTACCCCAAAAGCACACCCAAAACGGGTGTGCTTTAATTATTTAAAAGCAAAAGAAAAGCCCGTGGTACTTCTTTAGAGTTACCATGGGCCTTTGCTTTACTCAATGCTAATGGAAAGAGAATAAGATTTTCCGTCGTTTACCATTTTAAGGTTTGCAGATTTAATAACGCCGTTTTCTGTTACAAAGCTACCATTCATCTTATATGCTTTGTTTACATGGGATTTTGCTTCCTTCAAAACAGTATTGATTGAATCGTATTCGCCTTTATCTTTAAAGGCGTTTTTAAATTCTTTCAACACCTGATTTTGAAGGTCATAGGAAGCGATGTCAAAAGAAGTTTCGCCATTTTTAACATCCTCAGGAAATACAGGGCTGAAATAACTTTTAACATTATCGTCATTATTAAAATAAGACAAAAGGGAATGAACAGAGCTTATGAAAATTGTTTCATCAAATCGGTTATCAAAATCTTGAAGTAAGTTCGATTTAATTATGGGTAAGAGACTGTTTTTTATATCGTCAGCTTTCAACTCAAACAAGCTCTTATCCGTTGATGTAATTAGCAAATACGAGGTGTAGAGGTCATACAGCTCATTTGATTCATCAACCAAAGCACCGTTACACTTTAATCCATCTTTGGAAATAGTTATCGTTTCGTATTTTCCGCCTGATACAGATATTGTGATAACGGAATCTTTGATTTCGCCGCTGAATGTGCAAGCTGTTCCGTCTCCCGAAAAACTGCCTGAGAACTTACGGTTTGTTTCAAACGTTTCGGAAACAACAGAATAAAGCTCTTCTGCCTTTGTTGGGGCATTATCAGAAAAAAGTATAGCTCCAACGCAAAAAGAAACAACCACTATAAAAGCTATCACAACAACAAGCAAGATTCTTCCTGTTAAGCGACGCTTTTTCTCTGTTTTTTCATCGTGAACATAATCTGCGCTTTTACTCTCTGTTTTTATTTCTTCATCTAACTTTGTATCGCAAAAGTTACATTGCAAAGCCGAGTCTGCATTTTTTGTTCCACAATTAGGACATTTTTTCATATTGGCCTCCATTTCTTATGTATTTTCAAAGATGCAAATTTGAAAGCTATATTCCGAAGCGGTATTTTTTGTGATTTTAAAAATTCATAGCCATTTTTGCATATTCCTTACCGTTTTCAAGAAGCTCTTTATGTGTTCCCCGTTCGGTTATAACACCGCCGTTTATAACAAATATTTCATCGGAATTCTGAATTGTTGAAAGACGGTGAGCCACAGTTATTGAAGTTCTGCCCACACAAAGCTCCTCAAGAGATTTTTGAATAAGCCGTTCAGAAACATTGTCAAGCGCGCTTGTTGCCTCGTCGAGAATCAAAATTTTAGGGTCTTTCAGGAAAGCTCTTGCAATACTGATTCTTTGCTTTTGACCGCCCGAAAGACGAACACCTCGCTCACCGACCTGAGTATCAAATCCGTTTTCAAGCCCTTCAACAAATTCAAGAATATTTGCTTTTCTTGCCGCTTCTCTTATTTCATCCATAGAAGCACCCGGCTTTCCGTATTCAATATTATCACGCACTGTGCCTGAAAACAAGAATACATCCTGCTGAACTATACCTATATTATCCCTTAAAGACGATAATTTTATCCTACTGATGGGAATACCGTCGATAAATATTTCACCGGAAGTCAAGGGATAAAACTTAGGAATCAACTGGCAAACCGTTGTTTTACCTCCACCGCTTTCCCCTGCAAGTGCTATGCTTTTTCCTGCTTTTGCTACAAAGCTGACATTGTGAAGCACGTCACCGTTGCCATAATCGAAGCTTACATTTTTAAACTCTATTTCGCCCTTAACATTTTCAAGCTCAATTGGGTCTTCGGGTTCTTTTTCGGGTTCCGTTTCCATAATTTCAAGGAAGCGTTTGAAGCCCGTCATACCGTTTTGATACTGTTCTGTGAAGTTAACGAGGGAACGAAGTGGGGTTACAAAAATATTCACAAGAATAACAAACGAAGCGAAATCTGCCGCGTTGATTGAACCGTTGCTTATGCAAATTCCACCTGAAACGAGAACTGCAACATTGAGCATACTTATTATAAAGCCCGTTCCGCTGAAGAAAATTGCCATTGCTTTATACGCTTTTCTTCTTGCACTGACAAATTCTTCGTTGCCCTTATCAAATTTTCTTTGCTCTGTTGCAACATTGTTAAATGCTCTTGTTACCCTTATTCCCGACAAGCTGTTTTCTGAAACCGCATTTATTACACCAATTTTCTTTCTGCTTTCAAGAAAAGCACTGCTCATATTTTTTCTCAGTTTTATAGAGAAAATAAGTAAAATGGGAATAAACGCAAATATAACTAGAGTCATGGTTAAGTTTATCATACAGAGATAAATAAACGATGCAACAAGGGTTACAATTGAGATAAACAAATCCTCAGGGCCATGGTGGGCAAGCTCACAAACATCCATAAGGTCGTTTGTAAGACGAGAGAGAAGCTCCCCTGTTTCGTGCTTATCAAAATATGAATATGGCAATTTCTGATAATGAGCAAACAGGTCTCGCCTCATATCTGCTTGCATTTTAACACCAACTATATGCCCATAATAATTTATAAAATAATAGAAAAGAAGTCTTATCAAATAAGCAACCGTAAGCACAACACCGCAGATAATAACCATATTTACCTTTTTTTCAGGGATATAGTTATCCATCATTTCGCGGGTGATAACAGGATAAATAAGGTCGCAAAGTGCAACGAGGAATGCCGCCCCCAAATCTAAAGAAAACATCAGCTTATACGGTTTATAGTATTTAATAAATTTTTTCAGCATACGTTCACCTAATTTTTAAGAGAATGCATTGGTGCAGGTATTCTTCCACCACGATGAATAAATTCATACGGTGATGCTGTATTTACATTCATTATTGGTGCTTCGCCCAAAAGTCCACCGAAAACAACCTTTTCTCCTGCTTTTTTCCCATATGCAGGTATAACTCTCACTGCGGTTGTTTTACAGTTTACAACACCTATAGCCATTTCATCGGCAATAATTCCCGATATGGTTTCGGGAGTTGAATCACCCGGAATTGCTATCATATCAAGTCCAACCGAGCAAACTGCTGTCATTGCCTCTAATTTTTCAAGAGTGAGGCATCCGCTTTCTGCGGCGGCAATCATTCCTTCGTCTTCTGAAACAGGGATAAATGCTCCCGACAATCCACCAACGGATGAAGAAGCCATTACACCGCCC
>JAZNIJ010000033.1:0-9454 GCA_045577455.1 Eubacteriales bacterium | reverse complement strand
TAGAAATGATGAATGCATTTATAAACACAACCGTACAACTAATGAATTCTTTTTAGGTAAATATTTTAAAAATATTGTTTTACGTAATAAGTTGCAACTATATGCAGAAGGGTTAGATTCTAGCAATCATACTTTATTTTTAAATACAATAAATAAATATAATAATTTGTTCGCTGAACATGAGGAAGCTTTAGTTCTTAAGTATGTTTTCAAATGGTTTGTGTATAAATTAAAAGTAAAGTTTCCAGATAGATTGGTTAGTGACTATGCATATTTTATGTCTAAGGAAAATATGGATAAGATCAAGGGATTCTTTAAAGATTTTGACTTATCAATTTCAGATTATGATTTTATCCCTTGTTCGCAGGAACACATAGCATTAAAAGTGCCAAAAGAAATTTTTAACGATTTAATAGCTGATATAGAAAAATCATTGTTCAAAGGCGACAACATTGAGGCCAATCGCGTAATGTTTGGTTTGGAAGATGATTTTTATATAGCCAAGATTATAAATGGTGAAATTGGATTTGAAACACTACAGTTTTATCATGAAAACACCAGAACACCATTTTATATGTACGAAGAGTCTGACGGTACAAGAAAAATCTTGAAACTTCTTGAAATTCTTTTCCAAGAAGATTCAGATGTTGTATATATAGTTGATGAAATTGACAGGTGTTTGCATCCGTTGTTGACATATAATTTCTTACATGCTTTCTTAGATAAAGCAAAAAATGAAAACTGTCAGTTAATTGTAACAACTCATGAATCTATCCTTTTAGATTTTAAACTATTAAGAAAAGATGAGGTGCGTCTTGTTACTAAATTTAATGGCGGTTCTAAAATTGAGTCACTTCGAGATTCGCAAATTCGTGCAGATAAAACGCTGATTAAAGCATATCTGTATGGACAAGTTGGTATTCCTAATATTAAAAACGATTATTATAAACAATAATTTTGTTTTGTATTTTTGCTATTAAAACGGTATTAATAAAAACATTTGAAAGGCAGGTGGACAAAATGATGAAAAGAATTTACTTAGTGAAGTCAGCTACCGTTTTGTCCGTTTGCGAATAGTATATATATCTATACGGATTTATGCGTTTCTGATTTCACAGTCAGAAGCGCATTTTTATTTTTACAATCCACTTGCACTCTCAAGTGTGATTTGATATAATAAACCCACCACACAAACTTAATATGGACAGATTTTGCGGAGTCGTGTTTTTATTTCGGTAAAAATGCAGGCTTCTATTTTGGCGTTCTCTGTGAGATTTGTCCGAAAGTTTGTGTGGTAGCAAAACGAAGCTTTGCATTTTTCGTGTGTGCAGAACTTCGGTTTGCACACACTTTTTTGTTTCAGGGTGCCGGCAGAAGAAGGACTTAACCCACCTGATTCTGCTTGGCCGTGTCAGAATTATCGCACCCGTAAAGCGGAAGTGGCCGTTATTTTTCTTAACACGGAAATCTAAAATAAGGGGTTGATTCAATGAAAGACAACTTAAAGTATATGATTAAAAACTGGATAGAGTGGGATAAGAAAAGCCTTCTGTACTTTTGTTTAAGAGTTCCTGCAATGGTTTTTCTTCCCATCATAACAGCTTTTATTCCCAAAGCAATGATTGACTGCATAAATCAGGGCGTTACCGTCGGTAAGCTTACCTTGATAGTTGCTCTCTTGAGCGTGCTTGTTACGGTTACAACCTGGCTTGACCCGTTTCTGAATGAGCTTTTACAGGGCAGTGCGAGAGTAATCCGTATGCGCTATGCGGTTATGGCTTTTAAGAAAAACATACACACAGACTACATAAACATTGAAAGCCTTGAGGGCAGAGAAAAGAATAAGATAGCTATGGAATTTTACCGAAGCCATTGGTCTTCCTCAGCGTACTTTATTACTCTTTGCAACGCTTTTCTCGTTTGTGTTCTCGGTGTGATAACATCACTCACACTCATTTACAAAATCAACATTATGATGATTCTGCTCATACTTCTTACCTGTGTGGGAGAGTTTTTCCTGCTTCGCTACCTTAACGAAAAAGAGAAGAACGTCAAAAAGGCAAGAGGTAGTATTTTTGTAAAGCTTGATTACTATTACGAGCTGAGTAAGGATGGCACCGCCGCGAAGGATATCAGACTTTACGGCTTTTCCGACTACTTCATTTCCGCTTATGCCAAGTTTGTTTATGAGCTTCAGAAGATAACGGGAAAGTATATGCGACAGAGCTTCAATGTCAGCGGTACAAGAGCTTTTCTTAATATGATAAGAGAGCTTGTTGCTTACGCTTATCTTGTTTATCTCGTTTACAAGAATGAACTCAGCGTTTCTGATTTCATCTTCTATTTCGGTATCATTACGGGCTTTTCTAACTGGATAATGAATTTGGTTATCTGTGTTTCAGATTTGGAGCGTTGCTGTAATGACTGTCAGGCTTTCCGTGACTTTACCGAGGCTGAGGATGAAAACGACACAGGCAAGACTGCTCATAAGCTCAGTGATGTAACTTCAATCGAATTTAAAAATGTTTCTTTCAAGTACCCTGCCGCTGAGGAAAACACAATCAAGAATATGTCCTTTAAGGTAAACGCAGGTGAAAATATTGCAATCGTTGGCGAAAACGGTGCAGGTAAAACTACTGCTGTGAAGCTCCTTTGCGGTTTGTACTATCCTACTGAGGGTGAAATTCTTGTAAACGGAGTGAGCAGTAAGGATATTTTAAAGAGTGATTTCTTTGACCTTTTTGCACCCGTATTTCAGGATTACACCTTTATGCCAATGACTATTGCAGAAAATATCTGTCTCACCTCTGACTATGATAAAGAAAAGCTTTACTCTGCATTTGAGAAAGCAGGTATCAGAGAGAAAATCGAAAGTCTTGATAAAAAAGAAAACACCTTTATGGTTAAGGATGTTTACAAGGATGCAGCAGATTTTTCAGGCGGTGAAAAGCAGAAGCTTCTTCTCGCAAAGGCTGTTTACAAAAATGCTCCCGTACTTATTCTTGATGAGCCTACAGCTGCTCTTGACCCAATAGCAGAGAATGAGCTGTACCTCAAATACAATGAGCTGACACAGAATAAAATATCCTTTTTCATTTCTCACAGACTTTCCTCGACTCTCTTTTGTGACCGCATACTTTTTGTTTCTGACGGCAGAATTACGGAAAGCGGTACACATGAGGAGCTAATGAATCTGAAAGGCGGATATTACAGAATGTATCAGCTTCAGAGCTACTATTACAAGGAAGGGCAGGTGGCACAAAGTGAAAAAGTTTAAGTCTATTACTTACGCATTCAAAGAAATGCACAACCTTGAAAGCAAGCTTCTCCCCACAACCGTTACAGCGGCTGTTGTCACCGGTATAATGCCGTTTATCAACATATGGTTTTCGGCAAAAATTATTGACTTGCTTGATATGGATGCTGATGCCAAAAAGCTCATAGGCTATATCTGCCTTGCGGTCGGTATCAACTTTATTCTGTTTTTCCTAAACAGATACCTCAATGATATTTACTACATGCTTCGCTCAATGCTCTATAACAGAGAGCTTAAAAGTATTGCTTCAAAGCTTTTCTCTGTTGAGTTCAAAAAGCTTGAGGACAGCAATTTTAAAGAGCTTATACATAAACACTCCGAGGCACAGGATAGAGTATTCTCCGCCTTTGTACAGTTTTCTTGGATGTTCAGAGATTTTGTTTCAGGTGCACTGACGGTTATTGTTTCAGCCGTGTTAATTTGGCCTCTTTTCAGAATCGGCTTTCAGAAAACGGGTGATACCTTCTTTGAAAGACCTGCGTTCTTGCTCAGCATTTTCGGTGCTATCGGAGTTATGGTTGTCATTATGCTTATTGTTGCTACAAGGATGAACAAGGAATATTTCAAGGCGTCTGACGAATATTCCCGTCTCGATAAGATTTTTTACTATTTTCTCGATATGTTTTCCGACTATAAGACGGGCAAGGAAATCCGTCTTTACAAGGAGCAGAATATCATCGAAAAGACTGCAACTCACAAGATTTTGACCGAGGGTGAGCAGGTGCTGAAAAAAGCCTCAATGAACTCTGCAAAATCAAGCTCATTTATTGCCATTCTCGGCTCGGTTGTCGGCTTCGGTGTTTATCTGTTTATCGGCGTAAAGGGTCTTTACGGTCTTTTCGGTATCGGTTCGCTTGTGCTTTACTGCGGCTCCTTTATGCAGATAATCAGCGGTGTTATGAAGATGGCTGTAACCTTCGGCAAAACCGAGGAAATGGTACCTCTTGTAAACTATTACTATGAGATAATGCACACCGAGGATGATATGGTTTACGGTGAAAAGGAAATAGATTTTACCTCACAGTTTGAGATTGAATTTAAGGAAGTTTCTTTTAAGTACCCGGGCAGTGAAAGCTATGCTTTGGAGAACATAAATCTGACTATTCATAACGGTGAGCATCTTGCAGTTGTTGGCAGAAACGGCAGCGGTAAGACAACATTCATCAAGCTCATGTGCAGACTTTATGATGTTGACAGCGGTGAAATACTCATAAACGGCATTAACATTAAAGAGTATTCAAAGGAAAGTCTGATGAAGCTTTATTCCGTTGTATTTCAGGATTTCAAACTCTTTGCCGTACCTCTTTGTGACAATATTGCCGCTGACAAGGAATACGACAAAGGCAGTCTTTACCGCACACTTGAACAGGCAAATATTAAGGACAGAGTTGAGAGAATGGCCGAGAAGGAGAACACCTACCTTTACAAAAACATTGATAGAAACGGTGTTGACATTTCAGGTGGTGAGGCGCAGAAACTTGCACTTGCAAGAGCTCTTTACAAGGACAGTCCGCTTGTTATTCTTGACGAGCCTACGGCAGCTCTTGACCCCGTAGCTGAAAACGAGATTTACAGCCGTTTCAATTCATTCACGGAAAACAAGACTGCTATCTATATTTCCCACAGACTTTCAAGCTGCATTTTCTGTGACAGAATCGCTGTGTTTGATAAGGCAAAGCTTGTTGAAGAGGGTACGCACGAGCAGTTGCTGAAATCGGGTAAGAAATACAGTGAGCTGTGGAACGCTCAGGCTCAATATTACAAGGTGTAACGATTTGATTTGAATTTGTAAAAGTGAATATGAACCAACCGCCTTACTTGTGTTTTGCAGGTAAGGCGGTTGGTGTTTTGTTGGGATAGTTGTACAAAATAGGTGGGTGTGAATTGTAGGTTTCGACAAAGTTCAATGTTTTTTGAGAAAAAGGTGTTACTTTTTATGATATATAAGACTATATAAATAAGAGCAGTTCATTGTTTAAATAATATTATTTATGTAAACAGTTTAATTGTTATATACAAAAAAACAATAGATTATACAATAGCATAGTTTAAAGCATATAATTGATGTTTGAGTTAAAAATTGTTTTTTAATAGTTTGTTTTAAAAGGTAGGAAAATATATGGATACAAAAAAAGATATATTTATTTCTTATAAAGCTAATGATGAGGCTGAATTATTCGCTAAAGATTTATCAAAAGCATTGGAAGCATTGAATTATTCAGTTTATTTTAATCCTGAAGAAAAACGTTCTGAGGACTTTACTGAAAAAATACGAATTGCTGTTGAAAATTGTAAGGATTTTATTCTTATTGTTTCTAGCAAATGTTTAGATGCTCTCAAAAGCGGTAATGAGAACGATTGGGTAAGGTTTGAATTGCTTACAGCAAGAGATAAAGGAAAGAATATCATTCCTATAATGTTAAACGGCATCGCAATGCCTAGTAATTTTGATGACATGCCTAGTGAACTTCAATTTTTACCTAAAATTGATAACATCGAAGTTCCCAGTGTTTATAAGTTTTATAAAAAATCTCCATTTGATCAATTGTTGATTTCTATTAAATCAAAATGTGAAAAGGGTCAAGTATATCGTGATGTGGATAATAGTAATGTGAATTATTGTGTATATAAAGATTTTTGCAAAACTTTAGAAGAGGCAAAAAACGGAAACATAAAAGCTCAATATGAAATAGGAATAATGTATTATTTCGGTTTTTCCGATATTAATAATCAAACGGATTCAAATTTTAAGGAGGCAACAAAGTGGTTTAAAAAGATTGTAGCATCTGAAAATGAATACAGTGCATACGCACATACAATGTTAGCAAAAATGTATTTTTCAGGTGCAATCCCTAGAGAAGGTCAATCTTTTGAAAAAAGTTTAGAAAATTACAGAAAAGCCGCTAAAACGGATCCTTATTCAAAATCGAAGTTTGATTTAATGACGTTGCAAGGATTAGGGTGTGATTTTAATTACACTGAAATAGAAAGAAGAGCAGAAGAATGTAATAATACAATGGATAGTAGAATTATTTGTGAGATAGCTTCTATATATGTGTCGTATGGAAAATTTGATAAAGCAGCAGAATTATACGAAAAAATAACTTTCAAAAGCCCAGATGTTGAGTATCAAAAGGGTCTCCTTCATAAACGAGGCGTGTATAAAATTAATGATTCTTCTCAACCAAAACCTAATTATAGCGAAGCCGAAAGGTGTTTTAGAAACGCTTCTGATGCTGGACATTTACAAGCGACATATGAATTGGCCAATATTTTTTTTAATCCAACGGGAAAATGCATTCCTGATTTTGAAAAAGCGAAAATTTATTTTAAAAAAGCCGCAGAAAAAGGTCATACCGAAGCTCAATACAAATTAGGTTGGATTTATGAATACGGATTGGCAGAAGGAAAAAAAGACTACAAAAAAGCAATAGAGTGTTATGAAAATGCAGTAAAGAATGGACACGGTCTAGCAGCTTTGCAATTGGCACAATTATATCAGTGCACAAATTTTTGCAATTATCAAAAGGCGTTTCACTATGCAAAAATATCTGCACGATCTGGATGCGATATAGCTCAATTTATTTTAGGAAATTTGTATTTTTTTGGACGTGGCTGTGATGCGGACATGGACGAAGCTTATAAATGGTATAAGAAAGCATATGACAATAATATTTTTCAAGCTAAATTTATGATGGAAAAAATTGATAAAATAATGGAGGATTAGTAATGGATTTTTTATGTAAAACTGTATTACATTTTGTAATTACTATAGTGGTACTATTATTGCTAATGTCAATTGTATATATGTCGTTTGTTATAATAGATGCAAAAAGAAAATACTGGGATAATTGTGAATATTTAATGATTTTGGGTGGAGAAATAATAGGAGAAGATACCCCATGCTACCATTTAATGGAACGTATGGAAACTGCATTGGTTTATTTGAATGAAAATAAAAACTGTTTTGTAGTTCCTTGTGGTGGATGTTTTAGATTTCAACAAAAAAAATCTGAAGCTGACATAATTGCAAAATATTTAATAGAACATGGTATAGAAGGAAATAGAATTATTCTTGAAAATAAATCAACTACAACATTTGAAAACTTTATGTTTGCACTTGAAATTATAAAAAAACACTCTTGTAAAAGTATCAATGAAACCAAGATCTCTTTTTTGTCATCAAACTATCATATATTTAGGTCTTCAGTTATTGCAAAATGTTGTGGATTAAATAACCCCGGCAAAGTTAGCAGTCCAACTTCAAAGGACGTTGTTGAATGTTTTGTTCGTGAATATTTTGTAGCATATGAATTAATGGTTAGAATCATAACAAAAAAATTCATTTAATTTAGTTCAAAAAACTTTATAAGTATATACATCAGAAGACTTAACAGAACAATCAAAATTTGAAAAGATATATAAAGCAAAGAGCAAAAAAATAAAGGAGTAGATATTTATGTCATTAAATTCAGTGGACAAAAAAACTTTCGAAGGAGATTATAATACAGCTGTTTTGGAGCAATGGAAGACTTGCGTGGAAATGGCTAATTGTAATTCGGAGAAAAGAAATAATTCTAACAATATTTTTATAACAATAAATGTTGCTGTTTTAGCTGTAATCAGTTTTTCAATAGATTATAAAAGCTTAATATTGTCGTGGGCTGGTATATGCATTTGTATTTTATGGCTGTATACACTTAACAGTTATAATAAACTAAGCACAGTAAAATACGCAATTATTAAAGAAATAGAAGATAAGTTGCCGTTAGCTCCCTTTTCTCACGAGTGGAAAGAGTTGAAAGAAAAGAAGAAATATATTAAATTAACTACTATTGAAAAAATTATACCTATTTTGTTTATCTGTTTATATGCATTTTCAATATTAGCACCAATAGGTAAAAAAATATTAGAGATAATATGTGAATGCAAGGGAGGTGGCATATAATGAAAGTTTTTATTTCTCACAAAAAAGAAGACGAACTGCGCGCTTTGATGGTAAAAATAGCTTTAGACAAGAAAGGGGTTTCTTCATATCTTGATGTATTAGACGATGAAATAGCAGAAGGTGGTAAGGCTCTAACAGATCATATCAAAGAGAACCTGAATTCTTGTACTGATGTAATTGTTGTAATGACAGAGTCGACAAAAAAATCTTGGTGGGTTCCATTTGAGATAGGAATGTCTGCTCAAAAGGATATGCCAACAGCAAGTTTTTTGGCACCCAATGTTGAGTTGCCTGATTATTTAAAATATTGGCCTAGATTAAAGAATACTGATGATATTGCTACATATGTAGATGTTAGAAGGTCCTTTGAAAGCAACATATTAGAACACTATGGTTTATCAAGTGCAGCAAAAATTGATACACATGCTTTTTATCAAGAATTAAAACGTAAGTTGAGGTAACAAACAATGATTTATAATATTTTTATAAGCCATTCATGGTCGTATAATAGTCAATATATCGGGTTGCGTAATCTTTTAAATTCTGCACCAAATTTTACTTATCGAGATTATTCGGTTCCTAAGGATGATCCTATACATAATGCAAAATATGATTATCAGTTGAAAGCTGCTATACGAAATAAAATGCAACATGCTAGTTGTGTATTAATATTGGCCGGTGTTTATTCTACATACAGCAAGTGGATAAATATTGAACTTGAACTGGCCAACGAAATGGGCAAAAGGATTATTGCTATAGAGCCTTGGGGTGCAGAGAGAACTTCAAAAGCAGTGAAAAGCAATGCAAATGAAATTGTTAAATGGCAAACTTCAGCTATTGTTAAAGCCATTAAAGTATAGATAAATGTTATACGACATTAAAAGGTATTGTTACTAATTATATAGCTAGTAAAAATATGACCTAAATATTTTACAATAACGATTCCATGTAAAAAAGAAGGATTTAATATATGTTGCTACCCAACACCATTGATATACGGATAACACAAAAATGTAATTTGAAATGTAAGTTTTGTTTCGGTACGAATTGTTCAAAAGAAGAGTTGACAATAGAAGAGTGGTATTCTTTGTTGGACAGAATAAGAGAAGGAGGGGTTGAAAGTATTGTAATAACTGGTGGGGAACCCACTTTATATCCAAATATAAACGACTTTATAAATTATGCGAGAA
>JAZNIJ010000032.1:0-15586 GCA_045577455.1 Eubacteriales bacterium | reverse complement strand
TCTTGTAATAATCTCAAAGTCGTTTTAAATAGCGGAAAGACAAACGGAGTTATAAATTATAATGTATCTGTTGATTTCGGCGGATATTACATTAAAGAAGATGAGAGAATAAATTTAGATAACGATAACTCTGTTGTTTATATATCCATTGAGATTGATACAAATGCTGATAAAGGAAAAATAGAAATTAAAGAAGACGAAAGAGAATATTCAGCTTTTAATTTTGAATTTGTTGATGATAAAGATAAAGTTTCAATCAAACCAATTTCGCTTGAAGACAATTATGATGAATATATTTTTCCATATGATATTAGTATAACATTATACAGTGAGCCAGACGAGATAGATTTTGATATTGACCAAGATATCATCAACTTTTCGGTTGAGGATATGGATTCATTTGTTGGTGAGCTTGAAAATTATATAAATTCAGTTGGGGAAAAACTTGAAAATATATTCAGAGACTTTGAAAATAAATTAGAGGAAATAGAACATAGTTTTTAAGCTAATAACTTGATATATTTGCATACGGGTGGGATGTTTTTATTCCCATCCGTTTTATATTTTAAATAAACAAAGAACGGACAGCCAAAACTGTCCGTTCAATTCATTCATTATGCAAGTTATATAGATGATAACTTTTGTCATTAACAATAAGCGATTTATGATAGCTTAATATTCGCACTCGCCATTGAATATAAGAGTTGCATCTCCTGTAAGAGTAACACCGTCTTCTTTCCATTTAACGAGCAAATCACCGCCAACTGCTTTAACAGTTATATCTGTGTTCATTTGGCAGAATCCGTTGCGTACAGCGGCAATAACTGCGGCACAAGCACCAGTGCCACAAGCGGGAGTTTCACCGTTTCCACGCTCATATACACGCATCTTTAATGTTGTTGGGTTAACAACTCTAACAAATTCTGTGTTTATTCTCTGTGGGAAAGCAGAATGGTTTTCAAACATTGGACCAATGGTTTCAATATCAATACCGTCAACTCTGTCGCAGAAAACAACGCAGTGTGGGTTTCCAACAGAAAGACAAGTTACTTTATACTCTTTTCCGTTAACAGTAAGCGGGGCATTGATCATCTCATCAGTAGTAGAAACAGCGGGTATGTTTTTGGCTTCAAATGAAGGTTTTCCAACATAAACGCTAACAGAGGAAACTTTTCCGTCTGTGAGATACAATTTGAGATTCTTAATACCACTTGCGGTTTCAACGGTAATATCGGTTGTGTTAACCTTTCCGTTATCATACAGGAATTTACCAACGCAACGGATAACATTACCTGCCATCATACCTTCGCTGCCGTCTTTATTGAAAAGGCGCATTTTGCAATCAGCTTTATCGCTTTTTTCAATAAGAGCAACTCCGTGACCACCAACACCGTAATTTCTGTCGCAAAGGGTGAGGGACAAGGATTCAGGACAAGTGATTTTACCGTCTGTATTATCTATAACGATATAATCGTCGCCTGCTCCAACCATTTTGGAAAAATGAAGGGTTTGTTTTTCACTTCTCATACTGTTGATATCAACAAGCTCTGTGTTAAATGAGTTAAATCTGCTCTTGATGATATCCACCATGGCATTTGCAGTATCAAGAGAAGTAAAACAGGGGATGGAATGGAGTAATGCAAGTTTGTGAATAGCAATATACTGTTTTATTGTATCATCGTATGCAGCTCCTGTATATACGATATAGTTGATTTTTTCGCTATCGATAAGTGAAAGAATGCTGTCCAAATCTTCCATGGGAGCCGTTGTTTCAACATCGATACCCAAAACCTTAATTGCGTTTGCGGTATCGGGAGTTGCGTATATTTTTATTCCCAAATCGTCGAACTTCTTTGCAAGAGATACAATTTCAAGATAATCATGCTCTTCAACAGAAATGAAAACACTTTTTTCAGAAGATGCAACATTTTCTTCAAGCTTCATTCCTGCCGCTTTCAAACCTTTGAATAACGCTTCGTTGAGAGTTTTACCAATTCCAAGAACTTCGCCTGTGGATTTCATTTCAGGCCCTAAATAAGCGTTTACATCAAGGAGCTTTTCAAATGAGAAAACAGGAACTTTAACTGTGAAATAGGGAGGAGTTTTGCATAATCCGGTTTTATAACCAAGCTCCTTAACAGTTGTTCCCATCATGACTTTAGTTGCAATTTCGGTCATTGGGATGCCTGTAACTTTGCTTATATATGGAATGGTTCTTGATGCACGAGGGTTAACCTCAATTACATAAAGTTCATTCTGATAAATAAGATATTGAATATTAACAAGACCCTTTGTTTTCATTGCCAAAGCAAGGTCTCTTGAACAATCAATGATCTTTTGCTTCATAACATCATTGATATTATATGGAGGATAAACGGCTATGGAATCTCCACTGTGAACACCTGCACGTTCTATATGCTCCATAATACCGGGGATAATAACATCTGTGCCATCGGAAATAACATCAACTTCCAATTCAGGCCCCATCATATATTTGTCAACCAAAACATTGTTTTCGGTGGATTCGCTGAGTATACGCTTCATATAGCGTTTAACATCAACGTCAGAATGTGCAATAGTCATATTCTGACCGCCAATAACATATGAAGGACGCAGGAGAACAGGGTATCCCAATCTGTGAGCAGTTTCAAGTGCTTCTTCTTCGGTGAAAACGCCGCTACCTTTAGGTCTGCGAATATTAAAGCTCTCAAGCAGAGCATCAAACTTCTTTCTATCTTCTGCAACATCAATGCTTTCAGCACTTGTTCCTAAAATTGTAATGCCGTTAGAATCAAGAAATTTTGTCAGTTTAATAGCTGTCTGACCGCCAAAAGCAACAACAACACCAATTGGTTTTTCAACCTTAATAATATTCATAATATCTTCAGGTGTCAATGGCTCAAAATAAAGTCGGTCCGCTGTGTCATAGTCAGTTGAAACTGTTTCGGGGTTGTTGTTTACAATAACAACATCATATCCCATTTTCTTTAAAGTCCAAACGCAATGAACAGAAGAATAGTCAAATTCAATACCTTGACCAATTCTGATAGGCCCTGAGCCAAGAACCATTATAACGGGTTTTTCGCTTCTCTTGAATGTTCTCGATTCGCAAGCATCATCATATGTGGAGTAAAAATAGGGTGTTGTAGCATCAAATTCTGCGGCGCAAGTGTCTACCATTTTGTAAACAGCATCTTTACCTTTAACTGCTTTTGCGCCCGATATTCTCATTAAGGCGTTATCGGTATATCCCAATTTTTTTCCAAGCTCATAATCTTCATCGGAAAGACCTTTTGAAATTCTTGCTTCATAATCTGCAAGATTTTTAATTCTATATAAGAACCACTTATCAATTCTTGTTATCTTGTTTATTTCATCAACAGAAACACCTTTTTTCAATGCCTCGAAAACGGTGAAGATTCGTTTATCGTCCAACTTGCCAAGACGAGCAAAAACATCGCTTTCATCCCATGGCGCATTAAGGGTATCATATGATATTTCAGCGCCCCTTATCGCTTTCATTAAAGCGGCTTCAAAGGATGTGGAGATAGACATAACTTCTCCCGTCGCCTTCATCTGCGTGCCGAGCTTACGGCTTGCACCTGCAAATTTGTCAAATGGCCATTTGGGGAATTTAACAACAACATAGTCAATTGCAGGTTCAAAACAAGCATATGTCTTGCCTGTTATATCGTTTTTAATTTCATCAAGGGAATACCCTAAAGCAATCTCGGTTGTGATTTTTGCAATTGGATAACCTGTTGCCTTACTTGCAAGAGCTGAAGAACGGGAAACACGAGGGTTAACTTCAATAACCGCATATTGGAAGCTGTTTGGGTCAAGAGCAAATTGGCAGTTACAACCACCAACAACACCAAGAGCAGATACGATTTCAAGAGCTGCATTTCTTAATGTGTTATATTCTTTTGCAGCAAGAGTAAGGGCAGGAGCAACAACTATGCTGTCTCCCGTGTGAATACCGACAGGGTCAACATTTTCCATGCTACAAACAGCAATAACATTTCCCAAGGCATCACGCATTGTTTCAAATTCAATTTCTTTCCAGCCGAAAATGTATTTTTCAACAAGTATCTGAGTGATAGGGGACATATCAAGTCCTGTTTTTGCAACGAGTTTTAATTCATCTTCATTGTTTGCTGTTCCTCCGCCTGAACCACCTAAAGTATAAGCAGGGCGAACAATAACGGGATATCCGATTTCGTGAGCAATTTTTAAAGCGGTTTCAACATCGTTGGCAATTCCGGAAGGGATACATGGCTGATTTATAGAGTCCATTGTATCTTTAAAGAGCTTTCTGTCCTCAGCTTTTTTAATTGCTTCCACATTTGTTCCAAGCAGCTTAACACCATATTTTTCAAGAACCCCTTCTTCATAAAGCTGGGTTGCAAGGGTAAGACCTGTTTGCCCACCGAGACCTGCCAAAAGACTGTCGGGGCGTGCTTTTTCTATAATTCTTGTTAAGGTTTCTTTGTTTAACGGTTCTAAATAAATCTCATCAGCCAATGCTTTGTCAGTCATAATGGTTGCAGGGTTTGAGTTAACAAGAACGACATTAACGCCTTCACGCTTCAAAACTCGACACGCCTGTGCGCCTGCATAATCAAATTCAGCGGCTTGTCCAATAACAATAGGGCCTGAACCAATAACAAGAACCTTTTTAATATCTTTATTCAATGGCATACCTTTTTCTCCTTATTATTAAGAATCTGATATTTCGGAAATAAACTTTTTAAACAGGAATAAAGTATCTCCCGGTCCTGTATATGCTTCAGGGCGAAATTGAACAGAAAAGCTCTTGTCTTTATATTCAATTCCTTCGCAAGTTCCATCGTTTGCATTTTTGAAGGTTACCTTTGCACCTTCGGGTAATGAATCAATGCAAACACCGTAACCATAATTTTGAATTGTTATGTGAGTTTTCTTTGTTTGTAAGCATACAGAGGGCTGATTTGAACCTCTGTGACCGTATTTTAATTTATATGTTTTGCAACCCTTTGCAAGTGCCAAAATATCGTGTCCTAAGCCGGTTGCAAAAATTTGATATTTGCAGGACAACTCCTTTACAAGAGCTATTGTCTCCGTGTATTCTTCGGGATTTCCTGCACCGTCTGAAATAAAGATTCCGCAAGGAGCGTATGCTTCTATATCTTTAAGAGATGCGTTGTATGGAAAAGCGGCAACTTCCGCACCCATATTTGTTAAAATCGAAACAGCATTTGCTTTTGTTCCGCAATCTATAAGGGCAACCTTTATTTTACCATTTCCAAAAACTGTTTTTTCTTTAACGCTTCCGTATGCTTTCTTGTCCGTATTATATGTTTCAAGCTGTTTAAGGTCAGAGGGAATAGTTTCGCAAATGCATCCATTCATAGTTCCTTTTTCTCTGAGAATCCTTGTAAGCTCTCTTGTGTCTATTCCACAAATCGCAGGTATATTATGGCGTTTAAGATAGTCGCTGAGTGTACCCTCACATCTGAAATTAGAAGGTGTATCGCAAATTTCTTTAACAATTAAGCCGGAAACGGCAGGTTTTTCTTCTCCATTATCAAAAACCATACCATAATTTCCGCAAAGAGGGAAGGTGAGTGTTAAAATTTGCCCACGATAGTTGTTGTCTGTGAGCAGTTCTGGATAACCAACCATTGATGTGTTAAAAACAACTTCGCCAATTGCTGAAACATCTGCA
The DNA here is from genome assembly GCA_045577455.1 of Eubacteriales bacterium. Taxonomy (GTDB): domain Bacteria; phylum Bacillota; class Clostridia; order Oscillospirales; family CAG-382; genus SIG653. The sequence continues at coordinate 9,879 of JAZNIJ010000032.1, read as the reverse complement.
CCAACGCTTTCACCTTTAAAAACAGTACCATCACTAAGGACAAGATAAATCTTCTTCATAAAAATCTCCTAAATTATTTTAAGCATTTAACAAGTACGGCTTTTTGAACATGAAGTCTGTTTTCGGCTTCGTCAAATATGCTGTCTGCATATTTTTCCATAACTTCGTTTGTAATTTCTTCGCCTCTGTGTGCAGGCAAACAGTGAAGAACAATTGCATCTTTTTTTGCAACTTCCATAACAGCAGAGTTGATTTGGTAACCTTCAAACGCCTTTCTACGAATCTCTGCTTCGCCTTCTTGACCCATAGAAGCCCATACATCTGTATAGAGCGCATCAGCATCCTTTGCTGCTTCAAGAATGTTATCTGTGCATTGATATCTGCCTGTTGAATATGCCCATTCCATAATTTCTTTATCGGGTTGATATCCTTCTGGACAAGCAGTTACAACTGTCATACCGCATTTAATACCGCCAACAATAAGGGAGTTTGCCATATTGTTTCCATCACCGATGTAAACCAACTTGCAACCTTCAAGAACACCCTTGTATTCTCTGATAGTCATAAGGTCTGCAAGTACCTGGCAAGGATGGCAATAGTCTGTAAGCCCGTTAATAACAGAGATTCCACCAAACTTTGCAAGGTTTTCAACTTCTTCCTGATCAAAGGTACGAATCATAATGCCGCTTAAATATCTGCTTAAAACTCTTGCTGTGTCCTGAACGGGTTCACCTCTGCCAATCTGTAAATCTCTGGAACTTAAAAACAAAGCGTTTCCGCCAAGTTCATACATACCAACTTCAAAGCTGACTCTTGTTCTTGTTGATGACTTCTGGAAAATCATACCCAAGGTCTTGCCTTCAAGATGCTTGTGAGGAATACCGTTGTTTCTTTCATATTTAAGTTGGTCTGCCAAATTTAATATATCAAGTATTTCTTCTGTTGATAAGTCGGAAAGTTTAAGTAAGTGCTTCATTCTGTAATTACCTCTTTCAAAATATTTATTGCTTTTTCAAGCTGTTGGTCAGTTATGGAGAGGGGAGGAAGCAACCTTACTTTCGTTTTTGCACTAATAACTAAAACGCCCTTTTCCATACATTTATTTATAATCTCTTTTGAATCTTTTTCAGTTTCTATTCCAAGCATAAGCCCCATACCTGTTATGCTCTTAACAAAAGGGGAAAGCTGGTTTATAATATATTCGCTTTTACGACGAACATCTGCTAAAAGCTGGTCATCAATTCTTGATAAAACATTGAGAGCACCTGCGGCACAAACTGGATTTCCACCGAAAGTAGACCCGTGTGAGCCGGGAGTGTATACATCGCAGGTTTTTTCACTGAACATTGTTGCACCGATAGGAAGACCACCGCCAAGCCCTTTGGCTGTAGAAACGATGTCTGGAGTAATTCCGAAATTCATATATCCGTAAAGCATACCCGTTCTTCCGTTACCTGTCTGAACCTCGTCTGCAATAAGAAGAATATCTTTTTCGTTTGCATATTTTTCAAGAGCTGTAACGAATTCTTTTTTCAGTGGAAGAACACCGCCTTCGCCTTGAACAACTTCAAACATAACGGCACATACAGGGTATTCTTCGCATAATGCCTTAATTGAATCAATATTCGGTTCTGAGTATAAAAATCCTTCTGTAAAAGGAGTAAATATTGTGTGGAAGGAATCTTGACCTGTTGCGGAAAGAGTTGTTATTGTTCTTCCGTGAAAGCTGTTTTTAAGAGTGATAATGTAATGTCTTCCTTCACCGTATTTATCAAATGAATATTTTCTTGCTGCTTTTATTGCACATTCGTTTGCTTCCGCACCAGAGTTTGAAAAAAACACTTTTTTCATACCTGTTTTTTCGCAAAGGAGCTTTGCAAGGTCAGCACATGGTTTTGTGAAATATAAATTTGATGTGTGTTGCAATGTTTTAAGCTGTGTTGTAACTGCTTCAACCCAAGAATCATCGGAAATTCCAAATGTATTAACTGCAATTCCTGATGAAAGGTCAATGTATTCTTTGCCCTCTGAATCTATAAGAACAGCACCCTTACCTTTAACAAGCTCAAGGGGAAACCGTCCGTATGTATTTGCAATATATGTTTTATCAGTATTTGTAATACTCATTTCGCCCTCCGATTAAATGAACATAGTTCCCATACCTTCATCGGTGAGAATTTCAATAACAAGTGAGTGAGGAACTCGTCCATCAATTATAAATACTTTGGAAACGCCACGCCTTATTGCTTCTGTACAACATTCAATTTTAGGAATCATACCACCCGATATTATACCTCTTTTAATAAGGGCAGGTGCTTCGCTTACATTGATTTTAGAAATAAGTGTTGACGGCTCGTTTACATCTTCAAGTATTCCATGAGTATCTGTCATAGAGAAAAAGCTCTCTGCTTTCAATGCGCCTGCAATTTTTGCAGCAGCAGTGTCTGCGTTGATGTTATAAACATTGCCGTCTTTGTCTGCTCCAACTGTTGATATAACAGGAATATATCCTGCATCAAGGGATGCTTCAATAACGGAAGTATCAACATCTGTTATTTTTCCAACAAAGCCCAACTTTTCATCTAATGGCTCAACCTCAAACATATTGCCGTCAATACCGCAAAGTCCAATTGATTTTCCGCCTGCATTCTGAAGTAAACCAACAAGGTTTTTGTTCACTTTACCTGCAAGAACCATCTGAACGGTTTCAGCAGTTTCTTTATCTGTAACTCTGAGACCATCAACAAAAACGCTTTGCTTTCCGATTTTTTTAAGCATTTCGTTAATTTCAGGACCACCACCGTGAACAAGAACAATCTTTATACCTATAAGTGAAAGCAACACAATGTCCTTCATAACAGAGAGCTTAAGCTCCTCGTTAATCATAGCATTGCCGCCGTATTTAACAACAATTGTTTTATTTCTATATTTCTGTATGTGGGGAAGTGCCTCAACTAAAACTTTTGCTCTTTGAGAGTTAGTAAATTCCATTTTAATTTCTCCAATTTTCTTCTATATTATTCCATGTGTCAAAAATCAGGTTCTGTAATCTCCGTTAATCTTAACATAATCATATGTAAGGTCGCAACCCCACGCAGTTGCCTTAGCATCACCTGATGATAAGGAAATATTTATCTGAATTTCATTTTCTGTGAGAACCTTTTTTGCTTCTTCTTCTGAAAAATCAATTCCTGCACCGTTTTTGCAAACATAAACTGTTCCTGCGCTTGATGTGAAGTTTACATCAATTTTGGAAATATCAACATCGGCACCGCTATATCCGATGGCACAGAGAACTCTGCCCCAGTTTGCATCAGCTCCAAACATTGCTGCTTTAAGAAGTGATGAGCAAATAACAGATTTTGCAACTGTTCTTGCAGTTTCTATATCTTTGCCCCCTTCAACATTACATTCAAGGAGCTTTGTGGCGCCTTCACCATCTTTCGCAATCATCTTGCACAGCTTTTGAGTTATTGCCGCAAGTGCCTTTTTGAATATTTCAAAGTTTTCGCCTTCAGTATCAATTATTTCGTTTCCTGCCATACCGTTTGCGATAACAGAAACCATATCGTTGGTTGATGTATCACCATCAACGCTTATCATGTTAAAAGAATCTTTAACATCTTCGGAAAGTGCTTTTTGCAAAAGATTTGATGTGATGGAAACATCCGAAGTTACAAAAACAAGCATAGTTGCCATGTTAGGGTGAATCATTCCCGAACCTTTGGCAATACCACCGATTTTACATTCTTTATTACCAATCATAAATGAAACAGCACATTCTTTAAGTACGGTGTCTGTTGTCATAATTGCCGTTGCCGCATCAACACTTCCGTTTGAATCAAGAGACGAAACAAGCTCGTCCATTCCGGTTTCAATGGGGGAAAGGTCAAGAGGTTGTCCTATAACTCCTGTAGATGCAACAATAACATCTTTTGCGCTGATGCCTGTATGCTTTTCAACAAGAGCACACATTCCTTCTGCGATTTCTATTCCGTTTGCGTTGCATGTGTTGGCGTTTCCACTGTTGCAGATAACAGCCATACCATACCCGTCTGCAATATTGTTTTTTGTAACCGTAAGGGGTGCGCCTTTAACAAGATTTTTTGTATAAACTGCAGCAGCAGCACCTTTTACTTCGCTAACTATCAAAGCCAAATCTTTTTTTGTTTTGTTCTTGCGAATTCCACAGTGAACGCCTGATGCCTTGAAACCCTTTGGAGCTGTAACTCCGCCATTTATATAATTCATAACATTTTCTCCTCGTTTGGCTTATTAAAAATAAAGTCCTTTGTATTCATCGACACCTGTCATTATGTTCATACATTCAAGCGCCGCACCTGATGCACCTTTTCCAAGGTTATCGTAAACTGCTGTAAGCAGGATTCTTTCTTCGTTTCCGTAAACAGATATTATCATATTATCTTTGCCTGAAAGCTCGCCTGCCGCAAGAAGCCCTTTTTCATTGCAAGAAACATATTTCAAAATAGGTGTTGTGTATAATTCACTGTAAACCTTTTTGATATCGCTTACGGTATATGGCTTTGTAAGCTGACTTGCAAAAAGCTGAACAGTCATTTCCATTCCGCTATAAAAATCATCAACTATAGGGGAGAACATAGGAGCTGTGTCAAGCATTGTTATATGCTTCATCTCTTTCAAATGTTTGTGATTCTGAGTCAATCCATACTGCCTTGGAGTTGAGAGAAGTATATCTCTTTCTGCATCCTCATAATCTTTAATCATTTTCTTTCCGCCGCCGCTGTAGCCCGTCAGTGAGTGACAGCAGAGCAGAGCGTCTTTGGGAAGCAGTCCGTTTTTAACCAATGGATAAACCAATGCAACGAATCCGCTTGCATGACAACCGGGAACGGCAACTCTTTTACCGTTTTTTACATTTTCTCTATGTTCGGTTGAAAGCTCCGGCAAACCGTATGCCCAACCTTCGTTTGTTCTATGGGCAGTGGACGCATCTATAACTCTTACATTGTCATTTTCAATAAGCCCAACGGCTTCAATGGCTGCCGCATCGGGAAGGCAAAGAAAAACAATGTCAGCGGAATTGATGGCTGTTTTTCTTGCATCAATATCTTTTCTTAATTCTTCGGGAAGGGTTATGAGCGAAACATCGTCTCTCGTTGAAAGCCGATCAAATATTCTTAAACCCGTTGTTCCTTCTTTTCCGTCTATAAATACTTTTGTCATTGTAATTCTCCATTTTGTTTTTAAATTGTTTTTGCAATTTTGAAAATGAATAATATAATTGAAAATCCAAATAAAAACAGAATCATTTTTCAATAAGTAAGCGTTAATTTGGATTTTTATTTTCGAAATGAATATTTTTAAGCGTAAATGAATATTTTTATAATGAATATTTTGGTTTGTAATGAATATTTTTGATATTACTGAATAATTATACAACATTTAAGTCGAAATGTCAATGTGCATATTGGCAGAAAACAATTAGTGCTTTTCGTTCAAAATGTATAGTAATGCTAAAAAGAAGTCTTTTATCCTTGATGGAACTTCTCTTAAACGCCATTTCAGGTGCTTTCGAAATGAATATTTTTGAAAATTGCACTTATAACCATATGCATTTATTCCAATCATACGGCTGCATTTAACAATTCGAGGAAGGTGAAATTCCTGAGAGAAAAAATAAGCAGATGAAACATTAAACTCTCTTTTGGCATTTCTGATTGTTTCAAAGGTGGAAAAGCCCTTATCATCACGAAAAATAACGGATTGAGGAATACCCTTGCTAATAAGGTATTTTTCCATTGATATAGTTTCGCTGTAGCCGCCTTCTTGGTGGTCACCACTAACAATAATTTTTTCAATAAGCCCTTGTTTATACAGAAAGATACCTCCGTTAAGTCTGTCTTCAAGAACCTTTGAAGGGGTTTTGTCCTTGTTAAGTCCTGCCCCGAAAATAATGCCATATTCAATTTTTTCGTGAGGTAACATTTTATTGGAAAAAATGTTTTTTTTAGTTGATAAAATTGTATATATATTCAGTATTATCACAATAATTAACTTTCGTTTTTTCTATATATAATTTTAAGAACGAAATGTAAAAATAGAAGCCCTGAAATTCCCCCTGCTGTATCAAATAAAATGTCAGTGAACTGAAATGCTCTTCCTTCAAAAAATATTTGAACAATTTCGTCTATAATTGCAATAGTAACTATAAAGGGAGGTATAATTTTAAAATAGAGTTTCTTTTTTTCAAAAAGTGCTTCAATGGATATTGAAGAAGTAAATGCAAGAAATCCGAATTCGGTTATATGAGCAAGAGTTCTCACTGGGCCAACAACATCGGTTTCTTTTAAAGAAGAATCAAAAATACTATTGAGCAGTTTTGTAAAAAAAGCAACAAACCCCTTGCTTTGCCTTGTGGATTCAAATGCATTTTTTGCACTATGAGAAAAGATAAAAAACAAGCAATATAAGGTAAAAGCAAAAAAAATTGCAAAGATAAATTTTCTTTTTATTGGTAACAATTTGAAGTTTATCATAAATTCTTTTTAAATCTGTATTGTAAAGTTGTATGTTTTTATCGTTACGGTATTTAAAGAATATTATTCAGTCAGCTTTTTGCTCCTTTTTTCAACATCTCGGCTGCCGCAGAATACACATTCTGAGATATCTCAATGCCACCCATAATTCTTGATATTTCTTCAATTCTTTCTTTTTCAGAAAGCAAAGTAACAGTTGAAGTTGTTCTTCCGTCTTTCTCAGATTTTCTAACAAAAAAATGATGTTTTGCAAGTGATGCAATTTGCGCAGAGTGGGTAACGCATATAACCTGTTTGTTCTTTTTTGAAAGTGATTTCAGCTTAATTCCAAGCATTTCACTTGTTTGCCCCGAAATACCTGTATCAATTTCATCAAAAACCATGGTGGAAACATCATCCGTTTCTGAAAAAGCAGATTTTAAAGCGAGCATAAAACGGGAAAGCTCACCACCAGATGCGGTTTTTTCAAGGGATTTGAATTCTTCTCCGGCATTTGCGGAAATGAGAAACTCAATTTTGTCTGTACCATCTGATGATGGTTCTTTTTCAATAAACTCTATTTTAAATCTGAATGCCTTCATTCCAAGACCTTCAAGATGATTTTTAACAGATTCAGCAAGAGTTATAGATGCATTTTTTCTTTGTTCAGTTATTCTTTTTCCTTCTTCCAGAACTGTTTTTTTGAAGTCAGCACAACGCTTTTTTAATTTAGTTATGTTATTTTCAGAATCCATTAAAACTTCTCGTTCTTCTTTAAGCTCATCAATAAAAACAAGAAGCTCCTCATAACTTTTCGAATATTTCCGCTTTAAAGCTGAAATTGTGTGTAGTCGGCTTTCGATTCTATCAAGCTCATATTCGCTCTGTGCGGCATTATCTCCAAAACCTTCAGTTGTGTCTGCTATATCATCTATTTCATATTTAACGCTTTCAAGTCGTCCTATAAGGTCAGATGCTTCATCTATAATTCCTTCAACTGAACGAAGGGCATATAATGCATCATAAACAGCATCTGATGCATTTTTGCTTCCATTTCTTAAACATTCAAGAGTTATGTTTACCGCATTGTTTATTTTTTCGCTGTTTTTAAGAATTTTACTTCTTTCAAGAAGCTGTGCTTCTTCACCGTTTTTGAAATTATGCTTTGTTAATTCGCTTAGCTGATAATTGATCATGTCCAGCTTTAGTTCTTTGTTGCTTTCATTGCTTACAGCTTCTTCCAATTTGCTTTTGGCTTCTGTATAATTTTTAAAAGCATTGCTGTAGCTTTCAAGATTGATTTTAGCAAATTCGTCAATGATAGAAAGCTGTGCTTTTTCGTCAATTATCCTTGTATCATTTTGTCCGTGGATATCCATGAGCAGGGAAGTTACGGCTTTTAGTTTAGATAATGGTACAGGTCTGTCATTTATTTTGCAACTGTTTTTTCCGTCTTGAGTTATTTTCCTTGAAATGAAAACCATACCATCATCATCGGCTGTAATATCAATTGATGCCAATATATCATCATTTACATCAGAAAAACAACCTTCAGCCAGAGCAAAATCATCTCCCTTTCGGATATCATCTTTGGATACTTTAGCGCCTGTAAGCATTTTTAAAGCCCTCATTATAAGACTTTTTCCTGCTCCTGTTTCTCCTGTAAGTACATTGAAGCCGTCTTTGAATTCAATTGTTGTGCTTTTAATAATTGCAAGATTTTCAATGTGAAGCGTAAGAAGCAAAGCTGCATCCTCCAATCCGATGATTTTTGAATATGTAAAAAACTCGTGCTTTATTTATATTCAAACCTACTGTTCTAAAATATCCTTAAGGTATAAAGAAAATGTTTCAGCTTCTTCAGGAGTTTTCAGAACAACAAAAACTGTGTCATCTCCCGCCAAAGAACCAACAATTTTGTCATTGTGAAGCATATCAATTGATGCTCCGACAGCACTACCCATTCCGGCATAGCTTTTAATAACAACAATGTTTCCAGCAGATGTTATTGAGCGAACTGCCTCGGTTAAAACATTCTTGAATCTTGTAGAAGCAGCATCACCTTCTAAAGTTGAAGAACAGGCATATTTTGTTCCACCTTGTTGATCAGAGATTTTAACAATCTGAAGCTCTTTTATATCTCTTGAAAGAGTTGCCTGAGTTGCATTGATTCCTGCCTCTGCTAAAAGCTCAATAAGTCTATCCTGAGTTTTTACAGAATTTTTCTTAATGATTTCTTTAATTATTCTTTGCCTGTAATCTTTATTCCTTTTTATCATTTTGCGTACATCCTTAATTTATCCGAAAAAGATTTTCCGATTTTTATTTCAGAAATAAAATTCTTTTTTTTAAAAAAACACAATTTAAGTTTTATCTATCCTCTGAGCTTTGTAACAAGAACATCGCAGAAAGTTTTTGTGTTCATCTTAATGAGTGAGGTTTCGTTGGTAGACTTCTTTATAATAATATCGTCTCCGCTTTCAAGGTGATATGATGTGCTTCCATCACCTGTAAGCCATGCTTCACCGTTATTTGTTTCGGTTACATTTATTCTGATAGTTGACAAGGGTGAAAAAATTAAATGTTTTGCTCCCGAAAGCATATAAGGGCAAATGGGAGTAACCTGAATGCAGTCAAGAGAGGGGTCTATAATCGCACCTCCTGCCGACATTGCATAAGCTGTTGAGCCGGTTGGAGTCGAAACGATTATGGCATCTGCACGATATTCCATATAGTCCTTTGTTCCACAATAAACCCTGAAATTAAGCATTCTTGAAAGGCAACCTTTTGATACAACGAAGTCGTTGAGAACCGTGTCTTTGAACACATTTTTACCGTTCCTTATGATTTCGCAATCAAGCATCATTCTGCGTTCAATGGCAAATTCTCCCGCTAAAAAAGCATCGATGTTAATTTCTTCATTTTCCTCAAGCTCTGTAAGATATCCAATCTTACCTGTGTTGATACAAAGAATCGGAATGTTTGAAGCGGATGCCTTTTTTGAAGCTCCTAAAACAGTTCCGTCTCCTCCAAATACAATCAATGCATCCGTTTCGTTGTATATGTCGAATGAGCTTTTTTTACACTCAGCAAGCCATTCGGGAGCTTTAATTATTACACCTTTTTCGCTTAGTAGTTTTGAAACTTCCATTGCTTTTGCTATGGAGTTTGGTTTCCCATGATTGGGAAGAATACTAACCGTCTTAATCTGTTGGCTCAAAACATAACCTCCTTCCATGGAGTTGTTTTATTGATAAAAATATAATGAAAGAACATTTATCAGATTTTTCAGTTTGTTCTGTTAAGTAATCAAATATCATATGCAGTATTTGAAAAAGGCAAGAAATTCCTTGTTGCCGTCTCCTCCTTCAATGGGAGAGGG
>JAZNIJ010000031.1:0-27481 GCA_045577455.1 Eubacteriales bacterium | reverse complement strand
CTTCGACCTGAAAGTGAAGATTTTTAATTGGATTTTTGTATGCTGAGAACGATGAAAGGCTGACGCCTTTCAAGGACGAAGCACCGAAAAGCCTTTAAAAGGAACGCTTTCAGGCTATTTCGGATTATACTCGCCAACTTAAATATATAAAAGCATTGTCTGATTTTTCAGAGATAAACTATATTTTAACACAGCTTTGCCGTTTTGTCTATAAGTTAAAGGAATAATATGAGAAGGAATAATCGGGAAATATAGCCTTAAATCAGTCTATGATACTACGGAAAAAGGTCAGCTGTTGTTGACAGAGTATTATGAGGGTGATATTATGAAGGTGTAATATTAAGGAGGATATACCGATGATAAGAATAATGTTTGTCTGCCACGGCAATATATGCCGCTCACCTATGGCAGAGTTTATATTTAAGAAAATGATAACCGAGCAGGGCAGGGAGCGGGAGTTTTCCGTCTGCTCGTCTGCCACAAGCACCGAGGAAATATGGAACGGTGTCGGCAATCCCGTTTATCCGCCCGCACGTGATCAGCTGAAAAAGCACGGCATTACCTGTGAGGGTAAAAGAGCCGTGCAGCTGAAAAAGAGCGACTATGACAAATACGATCTCTTTATTGCCATGGACGAAAACAACGTAAGAAACATCGGCAGAATTTTCGGCAGAGACCCTGAAAATAAGGTGCATAAGATGATGGATTACACCGACCGCAGAGGAGACGTTACAGATCCGTGGTACACGGGCAGATTTGACGTTACCTACCGTGACATTTACGACGGATGCGAGGGACTGCTCAGGAGCCTGACAGAAAAATAAAGCAAAAAAACAACCGTACTTTTAGCCGAGTGTTCATAAGGACACTCGGCAGTTTTATTCGCCTTGCGGCGAGTGATATTGCTTCGCAGTTATATAATGCTACGCATTGTGTTATTGTCCTTCGGACAGTTTTTGCGAAAAAAATAACACTGAAGCCGTAAGGCTTCAATATCACTTTTGATTTATCAAAAATATCACTGCAAATTTTAATTTGCAATATCACTTATATATACCTAAAAAAGAAATTGTTTTTTTTTGCATAGTTGCCTCGAAGTATATAACCCTCTATGGCACTTTCAAGCCGAAAGTGTCTGTTTTTTATCAAAAAATTGTGAGACACCTTATAAAAAGTGTCTCACAACTGTATGACTATTTATTTCTGTCCTTAGCAACCCCACTATTTCAGTACGGTTGCTGTTTTTTAATTCAATCAGAATGCGATGAAGTTTTCGTTAGCATCGCAGTTAAGGAATCTGGGATATGCAGCGTTAGTGTGAACTGTGGGCTGTGTATCCTGAGCGAGAAGCCAGATAGCAAACTCGGTGTGGTCACTGTTGTCCTTACAGCCAACGTGCTTAGCACCCTTTACGATCCATGTTGAATCCTTGAACATAGTGATAGTTGAAGCATTTACAACTCTGTCGGGTGAGATGTACTCAGCTGCTACACCTGCAAGGTCAGCATCTGAAAGTGTTGCGCCGTAGTTAGCGAAGGTAGCACCGTTTGATGTTCTTCTGCTTTCGATAACGCCGTCACCGTGGAGATATGCCTTTGAGTAGATGGGAAGCTGCTTGTTGTTGTAGTGTGAAACAAAGCTCACCTTAACTGTTGAGGGGATTTTAGCAAGAATATCTTCTGTGCTTGTTACAAATTCCTTGATTTCAGCGATTTTCTCGAGAGCAACTGCATATTCGTCTTCAACGCCGCCGAAGAAGAGCTCAACTGCATCATCATAATACTCATCGGGAATCATGCCCCAAAGACCGTATGTAGTTCTGAATACCTCGCAAAGGAACTCATCATAGATGATGTCGCCGTAGTCGCGGAGAATATCATTTACAAAGTTAGAAACGATGTCGATAAGACCGAGGAAGTCGAGAATCTTGAGAAGGATGTCAACGAAGAAGTTGCCGCCAACCTTCTTGATAAGGAATTCTGTTAAATCCTGACCGCCGATTGTAAGGTCGCCTGTGAATGCTGAACCTACAAGGTCAACACCGTTGAGAGCGGGTGAGAAGAATACAAGGCTGTCAAAAATGCCGGCGCCGTACTTGTCGATGTAAGCAGTTGTAACCATACCGCCCATGCTGCATGCTGCAACGTCAAGCTTTGAAGCACCTGTCTTTGACTTAACCATTTCAAAGAAGCTGTTGAGATCGTCAGCGAGAACTGAGGGGCTGAGTCTCCAGTCGAAGGTGTAAAGGTAAACGTTTTCACCGCCGTACTTCCTTGTAAGTGAACGGAAGAGACCTACAGCTGTGTCAGCCCATTTGCTGTCATCACTTAAGTCAAGATCGGCGCCGCAGTCATAGAACTTGGGAATGCTGACGTTGTTGATTGATTTGCCGTTCTGATCTACCATAAGGTTAGCAAATACGTTCTTACCGAAATCGGCAATAGCGTGTGCACCGGCAGCCTTCTGATTTGTGATCTTGTAACCGCCGATATCAAAGATAAGGTCGAGAACCTCAAAGGCGCTGATGGAAATAGCGCTTGAGCCGTCTGCGTTTACGAGTCCTGCAAAGTCGATACCTCTTACAACAACGATGGGGTCGCCGTCGTATTTAACTGTTGCTTCCTCTGCAGCGAATGCAGGAACGCAAAGTGAGAAGGTAAGAACGATTGCGAGAACAAAAGAAATAAGTTTTTTCATTTTTTATCCTCCTTGAAAATTAAATAGAGATTCGTGGTTTTATATTATCACATCGTGAGAGTGTTGTCAACGATTTATTATCTTTTAGTGACAATTATTATAATGAGAAAATTTTGCGACAGTTAAGCCGCTTATGAATTATTTCTTCCTGTGCTTATTGACTATAATGCAGATTAGTGGTAAAATTAATCTATAGTTTACCTGAAAACTTAGACAAACTGCTTTTAAGGAGGAAAAAAGCTATGAAAACTCTTAAAAAACCGCTGAGCCTGATTCTGTGCCTTGTTATGGCACTGAGCTCGCTTCCCTTTTTTGCTTTTGCAGAGGGTAACGGTGAGGTAAGCGGAAGCTACGGCTACTCAACAAGATATTATGCGGAAAAGCCCGATTCCTACGGTGTAGGTAAGCTTCTCGACGAGCTTGACGGTATTCTTGCCGACGCAGATATCTGTGAGGAAATCGAAATCACAAAGGATATTAAATTTGTAATTGACCTGAGAAATGTCAATGCACTCTGCACAACTCTTGATAGGTTTGCGGATCTTCTTGACAATTTACTTATTCAGGCGGCTATTGCCGTTGCTCTGGGTGATCTTAAGGAGCTTGAATTTGACACCTGGAAGATTGGCATGAAGAGAAGTGCGGCAAACGATCCGACCATCCTTAAGGAGGTTATTGAATTCGTCAATGCCAACTCAACCGTTATATCCGGCGTTGTTGACGGCACACTCGATATGGGTCTTCTCAATAGCTTTATCGATATCGGTGAGCTTCTCGGCGAGGACGGCGTAAGCGGTATTATCAAGGAGCTTCTCTTCAGCATCGTTTACGACGGAAAAGAGCTTGATTCAGCCTACAGTCAGTATAAGAACAATGTTGACGGCTTTATTTACGGTCCTCTTCTTGAAGACCTTGCAGGTGAATATCTTCAGGGCTTTACAATGACTGCCGACACAACCGTTGAGGATCTTCTTATTGCGCTTGCCGACTCGGCTCTGACACAGTATGCCGTTCCTGCACTCAAGGGCATCAACGAGGACTTATCAGCTTCTCCCTATGAGGATCTCAGAAAGCTTGCACCCTATATCAATCTTAAGGGCAGCACCTATGACCTGAGCGCTCTTAAGCTTGATAAGAGCAAGGGACTTCTTGAGCAGCTCAACAACCTTGTGGGCGTTCTCGTCGGTCAGATTATTCCCGGCTGCGAGTGGAAGAGCGGTAACTACACAGTTATCAACGAAAACCTTGAAGCAGCACTCAAATATATCGGTAAGGCAAGCGGTCTCGTCCCCGAGGCTGACTCAATGACCTTTGACGGCATTGTTATGGAGGTTGTGGCTATTGTGCTTCGCAATCTCGAGCTTGATTCCTATGCTGACGGCATCAGCGAATGCGATACACTTGAGGAGCTTCTCAAGTCAGTTATCATCACCGCTATAAGAGAAGACGGTATTACCTATACCTATACCGAAAAGGATAACTGGGAGGTAGCTCTCGGTGACCTTATGGCAGTTTGGGCTTACAATAACTTTGATATAAAGGACCTTGACGGAAAGCCCTTCAGAGGCGGTAAGGGTGACGACATCTGGACAGTTCTCAATTACTTTATCAACTACTTCCTCTTTGATGAGAAGATAGCAGCCTTTGCGGGCCTTGATATGAAGGCAACCGACGGATATTTCACAAAGATTGACAAGATTATCGACCTTTTCGGCGAAACAAAGAAAAAGGGCGTAGATTTCAGCAGTGAAAAGTTCTTCCTTGGTGAGGAAGGCAAAAAGGGTCTCATAGATTCCGTATTCACTCTTGATTTTGAAAATCTTTTCACCATCACAGTCAAGGCGGCTCTTGAGGATGCAGGTGACGTCAAGGCAGAAAAATTCCTTTACAATACAGTAAGATATCTGCTTAACAACTGGTCATCGAAAAATCTTCTTCCCGAATACGTTCAGGGCTCAGCCTTTACAAAGACTCTTTCAAACGAAAATATTGCATCTCTTATCAGCGGTGTTCTCTCCGTGCTTAACAGCAGAAAGACCTCTGTAACCGTGCTTCTTGCCTTCGTATGTGCACTTTTGCTCAATGAAGAGGAGGCAGGCGGAAGCTTTACCGCTTCTGCGGAAAACGGATATTACACAGGCCTTACAGTTCATCCCGACGGCAAGGCAACCATCGCAGGCAAGGCACTTGTTCAGGGCGAGGACTTTGAGGTCGAGGGTAAGAGCGTGAATATGGGTGCCGGTGAAGCAACGGTAAGACTTATCGGTATCTATGAGGGCGAGGTAACCGTTCCTTATAATATAGTTCTCTCTCCCGTCGGTAAGATTACGGTAACGACAACCGACACCAAGGTAAGACTCAGATGGGATGCAGTTCCCGGTGCAGACCGCTACAACGTTTATATGGGCGACAAGCTTGTTGAGACTGTTGCCGCCGATGCAGAGCTTACAAAGCAGTTTACGGGTCTTACACCCATGACAAGATACAGCTTTAAGGTTGAATCTGTAAGCGATACTCACGGTACCGCAGCCGCAACTGCCGCAACTGCTCTTACTAATCCCAAAAAGGTAAGCGGCGTTAAGGTAAAATCGGTAACCGACAGCTCCGTAACGCTCAGCTGGAGCAAGGTTGCAGGTGCAAAGGGCTACGTTGTTGAGCGCTACAGCAGCTCAAAGAAGGCTTACGTTTCCGAGGGCAAGACCTCAGGCACAAGCTACACCGTAAAGGGTCTTTATTCATACACAAGCTATGATTTCAGAGTAAAGGCATACTTCACCGAGGGCGGTGAAACCGTATACTCATCAAGTGCATCAACGGTCAGCGCAAAAACAAAGATGGGCAAGGTTGTAAACCTTAAGGCTTCATCAAAGACCTCATCCTCCGTCACCCTCAGCTGGGACAAGGTGAGAAACGCCAAGGGCTACAGAATTGAGCAGTATACCGACGGCAAGTGGGTCAAGCTTACAAGCGTTACCGGTACAAGCTATACCGTTAAAAAGCTCAAGGCATCAAAGCAGTATTCCTTCAGAGTACGTGCATATTATAACTCAACCAACTACGGCTCCTACAGCGACACCTTCAAGGTATATACAAACCTTCCCAAGGTAACGGGTCTTAAGGCTTCATCAGTAACCGCCTCATCCGTAAAGCTCAGCTGGAAGAAGGTAAGCGGTGCTACAAGCTACGTTATCTACAGAAGCACAAACGGTAAGACCTGGACAAAGGTAAAGACTGTTTCAGGCACAAGCTACACCGTTACAGGTCTTAACAGCGGTACGGCATATCAGTTCAAGGTTGTCGCATACAGCAACAAAATCAAGACCTACGGTGACTATTCCTCAGTTGTCAAGGGTATAACAACCGTCGGCAAGGTTGAAGGACTTAAGGCTACTTCTCGTAAAAAGACCTCAATCACGGTAACGTGGGATAAGGAAAGAGGTGCCGCAGGCTACGTGGTTTACGTAAGCACCGACGGCAAGAAGTGGACAAAGGTTACAACAACCTCAAAGAACAGCGTAACCGCAACAGGCCTTGCAAAGAACAAGTATCATTACTTTAAGGTAAGAGCATACAGCAAGGCAACGGGCTCAACGGTTTACGGCGCATATTCGGCAAATCTTAAGGCAAAGACCACACTTTTCTAAAATCAGACAAATGATAAAAATCAAAGCGGGCAGAGGTAATCTCTGTCCGCTTGGTTTTGTTGAAGTAAAAACATATAAATATTTTTGTTACTTTTTGTGTCTTTTTATGATTATTACTATACAAAGGACTGAATACAGTTTAATCAAAAGGAGAGTTAAAAATGACTAGAAAAAGAGCCAAAAAAAACGTATCAAACATTAAAAATTATACAGCTGAAGATATACATGTTGTTCACAAATGGACGTTTATAATTTTTGAGGCTGTTGTTTACATTGCAATTGACAGATGGTTTTTGGCAAGGTATTTAGAGAATAATTTGTGGTGTGAAATGCTTAGAGCTGTTGTTTTTGCTGTAGGCTATATGCTTATTAATATGTTGGTTAAAAAAGCATACAATCGTATAATTGTATATAGGCATCCGAAACTAAAAATTGAAGGTGAATGGTATCACGTACATATTCCTAACAGCCTAAGTGACAGAAATGAATTTAGAGAAAGTATAAGTGCCGGAACAACAACGGTTTCACGAAAATTCAGAGATTTTACATTTGTTGCATCAAATTATAGATATACGTTTTCAGATGGTAAGGTTTTAAAATTGGATACTGAGGCAAATACGGAATGGTGGACAGAGGTGTCTGAATATGTGGAAAGTAATGAATTTCAGATAGCTGAAATATATACCGCCAAGACTAAGAAAGAACAGAATGTCAAAATCACAAAATGCCCTGTCTGCGAAAGGAACTTTACAGATCCAAGGTGTATTACAGAGGCAACAAAGCGCAGATACGGTATACATCTGTATTCGATTAAGGACAGAGAAAATATGGTTTGTGAATATTCAGACTGTTGGCCGTCATTGAAATCCGGTACACTTTATTTTTACAAATCTAAAGAAAAACGCGACAAAAAAATAAAAGAGTTTTTTTACGAGCAGAATAAAAAGTACGCCACTAAATAAGGTTTAGATTCTGTGGATGGATAAAAAAGCCCTCTCCTTTTAGCCACAGGTGGCTAAGGACAGTTTAGGTGAAATATACGGTGTAGTCAGTTACGGCTACACCGTGTTTTCATTTTTACGAAGCCTTTTTGGAATAGGCTTTTATTTCTTCTTTTGCTTTTTCTAACATTTCAGCATCAGGGAACTGTATTATACCAACGCCGACAAAGTGTATTTTTATAGGAACATGTTTCTTTCCGTCTTCGCCTCTTACTCGGTCAAAGACTTCAATCTTATCAATGAGCTTATTAACAATAGAAGGTGTAAGTTCTTTCAGGTCAGTACATTGACGGATGTTAGCAAGAAAGTTTCGGACATCAATGTTTTCTTGCTGTGCGGTATTGATAAGTTTCTCGGCATCCTCAACCTTTTGCATTAAATCTTTCTGCTCATTTTCATAATTAGTAAGCATACGGTTATAACGGTCATCAGGTAATTTGCCGAGAACGTTTTGTTCAAACACCGCCTCAATAAGCTTATCCAACTCCTTAATACGTTTCTTGTTTTTCATAAGTTCATACTTTGCTTCCTTGAGATTGTTTGCGATGCTTAACCTGTGTTCCTTTGCAAACAAGTACAGAAATACGGGTTCATATTCTGTAATATATTCTGCCGCTTCTCGTATAGTTTTGAGCACCATTTTCTCTAACACTACATTTCTGATATAGTGGATAGAACAACTACCCCTGTTTTCCTTGTAAGCCGAACAGCGAAAGAACTCCTGATGTTCTTTTATACTTTTAGCTGCACAGAAATACAGTCTTGACCCACAATCTCCACAGTAAACCAATCCTGAAAATATGCTTTCTCTGCCCGTTGCAGTATTCCTGCGACGGTGCTTTTTTATTTCCTGAACTCGTTCCCAAGTATCCATATCAATAATCGGTTCCTGAGTATTCGGTATGATAACCCAATCTTCAGTATCGTTATACATTTTCTTATGAACCTTGTAGCTGACGGTTGTTGTCTTGAAGTTTACAGTGCAACCCGTGTATTGCATATTATCAAGGATATGCTCAATACTTGTTTCAGCCCAAGCATAAGATGTTGTAAAAGGATTTCTTGTTTTTCGTCCTATTGAAGCATAATATGCTGTTGGTGTTAAGATTTCGTCTCTTTCAAGCCTGCGAGCAATTTTTGTTGTACCTAAACCTTCAAGAGCCAATTGGTAAATATATCTGACAACTTTTGCGGCAGGTTCATCAATTAGCCACTGCTTAGGATTATCAGCATCTTTTTTATATCCGTATGGAACTGTTGGTGAAACTCTTTCCCCGTTGTCAGATTTTGATTGCCACACCTGACGAATTTTCTTGCTTGTCTGTGAAGCATACCACTCATTAAACAGATTGTGGAAAGGCATCATTTCTGTACCCTTACCGCTTATGGTTTCAACATTTTCCTGAATGGATATAAAATTCACACCTAAAGACGGATATAGCACCTGAGTATAGTGGTCAAACAGTATATGCTCACGTCCGAAACGGGATAAATCCTTTACGATAACTGTACCGATTTCTCCTGTCTCTATCATGCGTTCCATACGCTGAAAGTCAGGTCTGTCAAAGGTTGTACCTGATATACCGTCATCAACAAAGAACATTGTATTCTTGTATCCATGCTTCTTGGCATAGTCTGCAAGAATACGCTTTTGATTAGTGATGCTGTTGGATTCTGAATCCTTGTTATTATCCTTATCTTTGTCTTTATCCTTTATATCATCAACAGATAAACGACAGTATAATGCGGTTATTTTTTCATTAATATTTTTCTCGGCTTTCTTTGCCATAATCTAAATCTCCTTTCCGGAAGCCGAGCATTGCATTAGGTATTGCCATTGTACAATGCCCGACTGCCATTTTTCAAATGTGCGGTTTTATGACATCTGTTCCGACAGTATAATTTCTTTAAACTGCTGTAACAACGATTTATTTAACTTGCCGTCAAACACACCCGTCACATCATAAATAATGCCGTGTATCTGTTCTGAAACTTTGATTTCATCGGGAACAATGTGAAACTCTTCCGTCTCCGTTATTTCATCAGGCTTTGAAATTGCATATTCCATAAAATCAACGGGAATATTATCATCTATTCTGCCTGAACCTTTTCTTGAAACAATCTTAGGGGCTATTGAAAGTTTCTTCATCCGCATCACCTCGCATCCCTATCCTTATTTCTCTGTCGCTGAAGATATTTGTGATAATATTCCAGAGCTTTTAAGATATGCTCTTCTTTCTGTTGTTTGGTGTAATTCTTACCGAAGAACTTGTTTATACGTTCTTCAGGTATCTTTATAGCCTCCGCCTGATTAGGCTTTGGCGCAGTCAGAATTGCTAATACCGTATCAGCATTAAGCTGATTCTCTTCAGAGAGCTTACGCATTTTTTGAGCTTGTGCAAGTGAAGGTGTGACCTCATCACTCTCATAGGTTTCAAAAATCATCATCTGCTCCTCGGGAGTAAGATATGAGATTTCAACTGCAGGACGCATTGCAATTCTTCCTTCATCCACAAGGTTAAGAATTGATTTTTCAAGATTAGTCAAACGGATATACCTTTTGATTTGGGTTGCACTGTCTTCGCTGTCTTGTGAGATTTTTTCCGCAGAGTTCAACTTCAGACCCACCGGGTCCGAAGTTAAATCTGTGCGTTTGCCTTGCTTTTTCAGGGCATCCATTTTCATCTTGTAAGCAAATGCTTTCTCGCTTGGCAGAATATGCTCTCGGTGCAGATTACTGTCAACGAGAATGATGTCTGCTTCTTCTTTGCTTATGTCCAAGACAACAACCGGAACCTCTGTCATTTCAAGCCTTGTTGCTGCAAGGAAACGTCTGTGTCCTGATATGATTTCGTACACATCACCCTTATCATCTTTTCGTACCATAAGGGGCTGAATAATACCGTTTTCACGGATACTATCTTCCAACGGTTTCATATCTTCCTCTCGGCACTTGTATGGGTTCTTGAAATTCGGAACAATTTTATTTATATCCATACTTACAATTTCTGTAGTCTGAGGCTTTACTGCCTCTGTTTCTTCTGCTTTCTCAAACAGAGTGTTAATAAAATTATCTTCTTTATTCATTTAATTACCTCTCTTTTTTGATTTCTATATTTTTGTTGGTTTTCTCTTTTCGGACAGTTTTAAGCACATCCGAGATAAATGCTTTTACTTTTTCAGGCATCAGCCTCAATGCCTCAAGATACGGTGCACAGACTTGTTCAAGCTCATGAAGCTTTTTACTCAGTCTGTTTATACTGCTTTGCAACTCCCAATTCCTTTTTCGGAGTCTTTCATTTTCACCCTCAAGGTCAAAAATTTTACTCCTTGCTGCAACGGATTGCTTTGCCATATTACTCAGGTCATTGAAATTTTCACTTGAAATTGTTACTTTGCCCAGAAGAGTTTTCTTACCCATACCGTCAATTTCATTGAAGGTTTTCTGTACGGTTTGAATTTCATCGTATCTGATTTCTTCCGTCTGCAATCGTTCTTTGATTTCCTCAAGACGTTTCTTATCCTGCTGTATTTCATACTGCAAACAAGATAAGTGTTCGGCCGTACTGCCTTTTTCACCACGGATAAAATCATTAAAACCGGCTCTTTGCATATGATTGAAGAAATCATCCTGCAGGATACTGTAAGACGGAATCAGCACAGGCTTACCTTTTTCGTTGAATATGACATTGCCGTTTTCATCCACAGCCTGAGGTGATTTCCACTTCTTTGAATGGCTGATTTGATTGACAGTTTCTTTGACAGTACCCACAAGAGATTTATCCTTGCACCTCTTTGTCCATAAGATTTGCTTTTCAACTACGGGTAGAGCAACAAGGTGCATATGATAGTGATACACAGGTTTTCCGTACTGTTCTGTGAGAGCGACATTCAGTTCATCAGCGTGCATTACGGCAGAGATGATATTCTGTTCACCATACAAGGCTACTGCAAACCTGTATGCTTCTGCATAAAACTCTTTGGCATATTCATAACCGCCGTGTGTTTCAAAGTAGTCTGTGTTGACATCAAATATCATTTCATCAAATACTTTGGCATCAGCTTTCAGACCACGCATACAGACCTTCTTTTCGGCTATGAGCTTATTCAGTTGTTCGTTGTATGTCAGTTCACCGCAACCTTTGAAATGCACGTTCGTATCACACCGAGCCATATCAACATTCATATTTGCGTAAGACTCATTCTTTCTCTCGTTGTGCCTTTCACATTTACCGATTGAGCTTTGAGTGTGAGTGACAACTCTTGCTACACTGTAATTTTTCTTTGACATAGGTTTTACCTCCTTTCTGCATTACTGCTTTATTTGTTCCGCTGACTTTCTTTGAAAGTGCGTAACCCACTATGACACTTTCACGCCTTCACCGTGCAAAGAATGTCAGTGGGCTCTGCGAGGCTCATAAACTAAAATTTCTCGCTTATCAAGGGAGCGATAAACTTTAGTTGCGGTGTATACCGCAGATGAGCTTCGCTATGTAAGGGTGGCTGTAGTATTCTTTATACATAGCTTCATTGGTGGGGGCAGTTATTATATAAAGAAATTGCCTCTATAAGTAATGGGAATAAGCCACATAAAATTGTTCCTGATTTTCATAAACACTTTTCAGAAAACAAAAAAGCCGTCACATAGACAGCACAAATAGCGGGAAGACATTTCATCCTCTCGCACAGTTTGCACTGAAACTATGTAACGGCTTAAAATTTAAGCTCTGATTGTCCGTATGTTGCTAACCGAGTATCGGACTATACTTTTTCGGTCAGATAATATGTGTTGGCATAAATCCAATAAGTAAAAAATATGTGTTTCAGTTGATATTAAGTTTTATGGTAAATACACTATTTACCAATTTAACATTATAAAGAACATTTGTTCCTTTGTCAATGATTTTCTACAAATTTCTTGCCGTTTCACCTGAAATAGTTCCTACCCCGGAATCTCACCGCAACGTCGCCTCGCTCATATCATCGCAAAATCATATCACTTTCAGACGGTCATTAAATTTTCAAGGTGCATAAAAGCAGAAAAAGTCCTCACCTCCGATGAACAGAGGAAAGGACTTTTACCGTCGGTATCACGCAAGACAAACAAAAAAAACACCGCAGAAATAAGTACAGATTGCCTCTGTTCTTATCTTCATACGGTGCTTGGGTAGTCAATATAAATTGCTCCGCTTACGCGCTACAAAGTTGTTAAATATCAAATTGTGCCTTAAGTATACAGAACTGATACATACTTGTCAATAGGTTTTCACAAATTAAAGTTCGTGTTGACGGAAAAGTTTTGAAATAACAAGTGAATGTGAACTCATTGAAATTTATGGTGTGGGTGTGATATAATGTATCAGTGAATTTGACTTTTATATTTCGGAGGATTATTTTATGAATCCAATCACAATAAAGCCTTTATCATCTGAACTGAATAAGGATTATCTTGATTTTTTTGATAATCGTGCATTTACTGACGGCAATCCTAACGGACCATGCTATTGCACTTCTCCGAATCAGGATGAAAAAACAATTAAAAAGATGGTTAAGAAGTTCAAAATCTTTGGTGTTAAGAAGACTCTCCGTAAGTATGCTGTAAAAATGCTTAACGAAAATAAAATACACGGTTATTTAGCTTTTGATGGAGATGTTTCTATCGGTTGGTGCAATGTTGCAGATATTGACAGCTATTCAGGGTTTGTTCCTCAATTTGCAAAGGATAACACTTGTGGCAAAACTGTTTCTATCGTTTGCTTTGAAATTGCACCTGACTACAGAGGCAAAGGAATTGCATCAGCTTTTATCGAAAGAGTATGCAGTGATGCAAAAGAAAAAGGTTATGTAGCTGTTGAAGGCTATACTAAGCTTATCGAAAACAGAGACAGTTTTGATTTCCAAGGTCCTATGCAACTTTACATAAAAGCAGGTTTTGTTGAAGTTGCAAGAGTAAACGGACAGGCTATTATGCGTAAAGTATTATAACTACAATATGATAAGGAGGTTTTTCAATGAGGTTATTTCATGTGAGCGAAGAATCTGATATTGAAGTTTTTAATCCAAGAACGCCCACTCGCAACGACTTAGATAAAAATATTGGTTTAGTTTGGGCTATTGATGAAGAACGGCTACCTAATTTTTTAACACCAAGAGATTGTCCGAGAGTTACATACCACATTGGCAAAAACACTTCTGATTGCGACAAAAATCAATTTTTTACATCATCGTCTGTTAAGCATGTTGTTGTAATTGAAAACAGTTGGTTTGATAGAATGAAAAATACTACTTTGTACTTGTATGAATTTGATATAACCGATTTTGAATTACAAGACGATGTAGCCGGATATTATATTTCAAAAACACCACAAGTACCAATAGCAAAACATCAGGTTTCGGATTTGTACTCAGAGTTGATACAAAGAAATGTTGAAATTCGCATCACGGATAACTTGTGGAAAATTGCTGATGAAGTCAAAGCATCCACACTTAATTGGTCATTATGCAGAATGAATAATGCCAAACCAAGAATATAGACAACAGACACTGCTCTCCCCGTGAGGGCAGTTTTTCTATATAAAAACGCTTGATATTTCTGAAGTAACAAGTGAATGTAAACAGATTGAATTTTGTGGTGTTGGTGTGATATAATGTGCTTATTAGAATTATGGAGGTGCAATTAAAATGAAACATTGCGGAACACAAATGTTAGAAACAGACAGATTGATTTTAAGACGATATGTGAGTGAAGATGCTGCCGCGATGTATAAGAATTGGGCATCCGATTCAGAAGTCACTAAGTACTTAATGTGGCAGACTCATTCAAGTCAAGAGGTAAGCCAAAACATAACAGATGATTGGGTAAAACAGTATTCCAACGACAACTATTATCATTGGGCTATTGTGTTAAAAGAAAACGGTGATGAGCCTATTGGTGATATTGCTGTGGTACATATGAACGAAGAAGTTTCAATGATGCATATCGGATATTGTATCGGTAGAACTTGGTGGCATCAAGGAATTACATCGGAAGCACTTAAAGCAGTTATGGACTTTTTATTTGATGTAGTAGAGGTAAACCGTATTGAGTCAAGACACGACCCGAGAAATCCTAACTCCGGTGGAGTAATGAAAAAATGCGGTATGAAGTATGAAGGAACTTTACGTAGCTCTGATTGGAATAATCAGGGGATCTGTGATGCTTGTTATTATGCTTTGTTAAAGTCAGAGCGATAAATTCGTATTTGTGGAGGATAGTAAAATGCAACCTGATATTGAATTTTGGAATGCATTAGATGAATTAGTGAATAATTCAGAAATAATAATTGATAGACCAAAAGGAACTTCACATCCTAAATATCCTGATTTTATTTATCGAGTCGATTATGGGTATTTAAATGATACAACCTCTATGGATGGTGCAGGAATTGATGTGTGGGTAGGTAGTGGTGAAAAAAGGGTTGATGCAATAATGTGCATTGTTGATTTGATGAAGAAGGATTCAGAAATTAAAATATTGATTGGATGCACAGAAGAAGAAAAGGAAGTAATATATGAAACACATAATGAAACACCGTTTATGAAAGGTGTTCTGATACAGCGATAGATTTTTATTTTGTTTAATATTTTCAACTGCTCTCCACGTGAGGGCAGTTTTTCTTTGCCATTTTACTCATCTCTACTTATCTTTTGTAGCAAGAAATTATGATACGATTTTAATATACCGAAACATTGAATATTTGGTATGAAAAATTTAGTGTTACAATGCCATTAAATTAATTTATAAATTTATGTTATAATATATGAAACCTTTTTGATTTGGCAACCGTTATATAAGTGTAAGGAAGTGATAAAATGGATGAAAAAGAGCTTGTCCAAAGAGCTAAAATCGGAGACAAAGAAGCCTTAAACGAAATTATTGAAAGATATTATGATGAAGTTTACAGATTTCTTTATCGCCGTATGGGTAACAAAGCCGCTGCAGAGGATGTTACTCAGGACACTTTTATCAAATTCATTAAAAACCTTCCTTATTACAAAGAAAAGAATAAGCTCAAAAGTTTTCTTTTTACTATTGCGATAAATACCTCAAACGATTTCTTTCGTAGACACAAACAAGAAACTTCCTTACTTTCTCTTGATAATGTTGGCGAAGAAATCACAGAAGAAGTCACCGAAGATGAAATCTTACAGAAAGAAGAATCCTTCATTGTACGTCAAGCTGTACTGTCTCTTCCCGATATACAGAGAGATGTAATCATTCTTAGGTTTTATCACGACTTGAAAATAAAAGAAATTGCATCTGTACAAAAGGTTCCAATACCTACGGTAAAAACCCGTCTGAGAAGAGCTCTAAAGGCTTTAAAGGAGTGTGAATTATGGTAAGAAAAAAAGAAATTGCAAAAGTTCTTTCACTATACGAAACTGAACAGCACAGCAAAGAGGCTAAAGATAATCTGAAAGCACAGGCTTCAATGATTAACACAAGACATATACCGGCATTTTCATTATCAGGCTTTTTGTCAGGCATAGTAAAAGGTCTTACACCTTGGTTTTTTGTTCTCTCCATTATATATCTTGTTGTAGTGTTTGTTATAGCTCTAAATTCACAATCAGCAGTATCTTCTCTCATAGCTTGTATCATTACTCCTTTTCTTGCTATAGGCAGTGTTGGTTGTATATACTTTTCATCTTCATACAGTTTTCTTGAAATGGAAAGTGCGTGTCTGTATAAGCCTGAAACTGTTTTTGCAGGCAGATTGGTTTTGTGCGGAATATATGACCTTGCAGTAGTATGTATAGGTAGTCTTATATCAGAAACTGTTTTTTATACCATTACTTTTTCTCTTATTGCTTTTTTGTTTTCGGCTACTTTTGTACTTTCAATGTGCAGTATATTCAATGTTAAATCCGTTATAGGCATATCCGCAGGAATAGTATCTGTTTTATTTGGTCTTGTAATTTCACAAAGCGAGATAACTGCAAGAGTGCAAAATTTTATATTTGAATTGCCGCCGACAAGTATTGCTTTAGTATTATTTTTGCTTATTCTTTCAGCTTTGTTTATAGGTTTTATTGCAATTAAAAACTTTAAATTTGAAAGGCTGGTGAAAATGTATGAAGCTTGAAATCATTAATGTTACCAAAAAGTATGGTGATAAAAAAGCGGTTGATAATCTGAGTCTTACTCTTACAAACGGAGTTTATGCTCTTTTGGGGGCAAACGGTTCGGGCAAGACAACTCTTATGCGAATGATAGCAGATGTGTTAAAGCCTACTCAGGGTGAAATACGTCTTGATGGTGAAAAAATAGTAAAGCTTGATGCAGAATACCGCAATTTGATCGGGTATCTGCCGCAGAATTTCGGCTACTATAAAGATTTTACAGCGGAGGATTTTCTTTATTATTTTTGTGCTCTTAAAGGTATTAACGGCTCATTCAGAAAAAGCCGCACGGAAGAGCTTCTGAAATATGTAGATTTATATGATGAAAGGAAAAAGAAAATTAAAACCTTTTCAGGCGGTATGCGACAGAGATTAGGTATAGCTCAGGCTCTTTTGAACAACCCTGCTATTCTCATACTTGACGAGCCGACAGCAGGTCTTGACCCGAAAGAGCGAATCCGTTTCCGCAATCTGATGACGGAAATGTCAAAGGACAGAATTGTAATTTATGCTACACACATTGTGTCGGATATATCTTTTATTGCTGACAGAGTGCTTATTATGAAAGAAGGCAGAATTGTTGCTGACGGAACTGTTCAGAGCCTTACAGAAAGCGTAAAAGGCAAGATTTGGAGCATAAAATCTGAACGGGAAGCTCTTCCTTCCATTCAAAAGCGTTTTGTTGTAGGTGAAGTTTTTTCAGAGGCTAATAATTTTATCTCAATAAGACTTCTTTCTGATGAAAAGCCTTGCGAAAACGCTGAACCCTGTGAGCCTGATTTAAGTGACGTTTATCTCAATTTCTTCGGGGAGGTGTCAACAAATGAAAACCATTATACAGTATGAGCTTAAAAAGATTTTTCAGAACAAGCTTTTTATAGGTGCTTTTGTTATATGCCTTGCGGCTATGATTGCAATATCTTCAATTGCGGTATATCAGTATAATGCCGGTACAAGAGGTCATTTTGATATGACACTTATGAAGGGAGAAAAGGCTACTGAGGTTTTCGTATCAAATGACACTATTGACGAGCTGCGAAAAGCTGTTGAAAACTTTGAAAGCCGCGACGACATTTATTATGAAAGCCACGAGGAACAGCTTAAGGACTATGTTGACGGTGGAACAGTCTTTTGGGGCAAATATGATATAAATGTTTCAGATTTATTCTTCAAATTAGAAACGGGAGAAATAACTGAAGCAGAATTTGATTCTCTTATGTCAAATGCACCTAAAGTCTCAATAAAAAAGCAGTACATTCCTGAATATATACAGCTTTGTTGGAGTGTAAAAGACTACGAAAATCTTGAAAGAAACATTGAACGTGAAGAATATTATGCAAACAGCACCGAGGAAACGCAGTATTACAGGGATTATAATGCTTTTTTAGCCAAGCAGCACAGAGAGTTACTTGAAAAAGGCTTTATTTCCGGATATGACTATGGTTGGGAAAATTTCTATTCTATACTCTCTCAGGATGTGGGGATTTTTCTTGCAATTATTATAATTTTCGGTATTTGCAATGTGTTTACAGCGGAATACTCACTTTCCGTTGATGCATTTCTTCTTTCGAGTAAAAAAGGAAGAGGTACCCTTGCAAGCGGGAAAATTATTGCATCACTAATTTATACAGTAATTTGTTTTGTGGTATATGTTCTGTTGGCACTTATTATCAGTTTTATTTTTCTTGGAACAGAAGGCATTAATGTTGGCCAGGGTGAAAGTCACCTGACAAAACTTCTATCGGTTATCCCGTTTATTCTTGTCGGGTGTATTTCTCTTTGCTTTATAATTCTTGCTGTATCAGCATTCTGCAAAAAGCAGATTACATCTATAGCAGTATCATCGCTTGTTTGTCTTCTTCCGTTTTTTTCACAGTTTATCGGATATAACGGCAATCAATACATTTCTCAGATTATTGAGATTATGCCTGTAAGTATGGTTTTCGGCTCATATATAACAGGGTATCCGAGGTATGCATATTTCGATGGGACTTTTATTGATATACGCTACCTTTTTCCACTTGTTGCTTTAGCGGTAATAATTGTTTGCTTACCCTTAATCTATAAGAGATATACTAACCATCAGGTAAGCAACTGACAAATAAATGTTATAATCAATATGTATCACTGCTCTCCTTGTGAGGGCAGTTTTGCAAAAAAACACCTGATACTTCTAAAGTAACAAGTATATGTAAACTGATTGAAATCAGTGGTGAGACTATGATATAATTAATATCAAGATAACACCTAACAAAATAGTTGATGTTCTGCCTTTTGACAAATGGAAATGATTTTAAAGAAGGAGTTGAAATTATGGATGCCACTAAAAAATTCAATGGTATTGCAAATGAATACACACAAAGCAGGCCAAGTTATGCGACTGAATTTATTGATTGCTTGTTTGATAAATACGAATTTTCTGCTTCGTCTGTTGTTGCTGATATCGGTTCAGGCACAGGCAAATTTGCAAAACAACTTCTTGATAAAGGCTGTAATGTTATTTGTGTTGAGCCAAACACTGATATGCTACTTGTTGCTGAAAAAGAATTGTGTGAGTATCCTAATTTCAAATCTGCTGCAGGCAGTGCAGAAAAAACAAAGCTCCCTGATAATTCGGTTGACTTAATAACCACTGCACAAGCATTTCATTGGTTTGATACAAAAAGTTTTAAAGAAGAATGTTCCCGAATAATCAAGCCTAACGGAAAAGCATTTCTAATTTGGAATACCAGAGATACTGAAGCATTGATTAATCAGAAATTACATAGTGTTTATTCCAAGTATTGTCCTAACTTTAAAGGTTTTAGCGGTGGCACAAAGCCACATGATGACCGAATTAAATATTTCTTTGATAATAATTATGAATATATAACTTTTGACAATCCGTTATATTTTGACAGAGAAAAATTTATAAACCGTAGTCTTTCAGGCTCATATTCTTTGAAAAAAGGCGACAGCAATTTTGACTTGTACATAGAAGAAATAGAAAATATTTTTGATGAGTTTGAAACCGACGGTATTGTGAAAATCGAAAATCAGACAGTCGCTTATATCGGTACAGTAAAAAAAGAGGTTTAATATGAACAGACAGTATGCTGAAAAATTAATTGCAGAAGCAAAAGAGTTAAACGGCGGTGCGTGGATTGACCATTCATATAATGTCGCTCATTTAGCTGAAAAGATTGCAAGTAAAGCAAATATGGATACTGAAAAGGCTTACATCATTGGACTTCTTCATGATATAGGAAGAAGAAACGGCACAATGCAAGCCCGTCATGCTTTGGAAGGATTTAATTATTTGACGAGTATCGGATTTGAAGATGGTGCAAGAATTTGCATTACACATACTTTCCAATATAAAGATGCTGATGCTATTTATGATACTTGGGACTGTTCTGAAGATGAAAAGCAGTTTATAAAGAACTATCTTGATAATGTTTCATACGATGATTATGATAAACTGATTCATCTCTGCGATGCTTTATCATTAACCAACGGCTATTGTTATGCTGAAAAGAAAATGGTAAACAGCGTTCTGAAATTCGGCATTAAAGATACTACCGCAAATAAATGGAAAGCTATATTAGAGTTAAAAGATTACTTTGATGATATGATTTGCGGAGATGTTTATTCTTTGTTTTGCGAGTTGAAACAATCTGAATAGTGAAACATAAAATCAATAGTTATTGCCCTCACATTTGTGGGGGCAATTTTAATATATCAAAACCTAGCATACATAATAAAATCTGTACTGTTTTACTTTATCTTGAAAATTATTCTGTAGAGTCATTTTTATGTATTTTTTCTTCTGATTGTTTTCTCTCTTCTTCTTCCAGTTCCTTAATTTTTTTATCAATATCTTTAATCACTTTATCTATAGCTTCTGAATGAAGATCATTTAAATCTCTATCATCTATCGTTTGAGCATCACCGTTAACAGCTTCTTTATTATTTAATTTACTTATCAAGATTTTCTTCTTTTCTTCTTTTACAAACTCTATTAAATTAAAAACTGATACCTCTTCTCTATTGTAAACTGTATTTTTATTATCATCACAATCCGTATTTTCTTGACACCATTCAAGATATTCACTAATATCAGGCAAATATGTTTTAAACGGATACTGACGATCTCTCTTTATTAACATTTCCCCTACCTTAAATCTTTGTAACTGTGCAACACTTATCAAAGGCCGTTCTTTAGGATTTTTAAATTCATATTGCTCAAATGTTTGCCCGCATAATTCACTTAATTCTTTGAGTAGTGGTAATTCTTTGCTTGTAAGAAAAATCCAGTTAGTGCAATTACCTTTAATTACCTCGGCGGTTTCCTTTCCATAATGTTCTGCGAGTTGTTGTGAGCCCTGTATAATAAGATTAATACGTATTTTTCTACTTCTTGCAGCAGTTATCATATTGCTCATATCAGTTATTGGCGGTAAATTTGCGAATTCATCTAAAACAAGATTCACTCGAACCGGAAGAACTCCATCGTGTTTGTGCGCTGTGCCGATAAGTTCTTCATAACACTGTTTTATAAAAGCACTTACTAGAGGATGATATGAACTTTTTTCATCATGCATTATTATAAAAATTGCTGTTTTTTCAGTTCCTATATCCGACATAATAAAATCGCTTGCTGATAACATTTTAGATAATTCAATTTGATTGCAATATACAGACAATTTTTCTTGAAAAACCGATAGAATGCCACCTCGTGTATCGTTTGGTGCATTTATTGTTCCCGATGCGCTTGTATAGGCAACATGTGCTCTATCGAAAAAGTTAAAATATTCTTTTATATAAGTCCCTGCACCACATTTTTCATATCCAACTGTACTCATATGGATAATACTATTCAAATTAATTTCCTCGCTTTTGGCATTTTCAAACAGAGCTAATGCTAAGCCGGAAAAATAATTTGCAGCCGACCGTTCCCAAAAAGGATCCTGATTTGATGAGGTTTTATTATAAAAAATATTAAGACCAAGATCAAAAAGAAGTTCCATAGCCTTGTCTTTATTTCCTGATTTATAATATTCATATGGTATTGATAATGGATTCCAAGCATTTCCATTTATAGGATTACGAAAATTTAGGCATACAATTTTGTATCCTAATTTTTTTAATAAATTCTTTGAGTGTTTATATAATTCTCCTTTGGGATCAGTTGCAACAATTGATTCTCCTTTTCTTGCTAACAAATTAATCAAAGGAAGAACTAACCTTCTTGTTTTTCCACTACCAGTAGAACCAATTATCAAAGAGTGAGCTTCGCTATTATCTACATAAATTGAAGAATCATTAACAATAAAAGGAATTCCCGCACTATTGTATTTGTAATCATCTCTTTTTATTCTCTCGATATTTTTCGTTTTGATTATTTCTTCTTTTGTTGCCCATCTAGATTCTGGTTCTCTTTTCAACAAAACAACTATTTGTTTTTTTATGTTTTGTTTTGCTAGGCGACCTGAAAAAAGTGCTGAAAATATATATATCGGAATTAACATATATTTAAAAGCTGTGTCAACCTCCCCCATTTTATCGTAATAAACCAGCAAGACAAGTGCTAGGATAAAAAAAACGGTCAGACACAGAAAAAGTACTATGGGTAATATTTTTGATAAAAAACGAAAAGTTTTGATAAAAAATTCTACAATAATAAGCTGAATTTTTTTAAAGTCTATGGCAAAAGTACTTTTGTGGGGTAAATTGTTTTTATTAAATTCTTGATTTTTCATTTAAACACCTCATATTTTTTGATTTTTATCTTAAAATCTACATAAGCCTAAAAGCATATATCTTAATTAAATAATTTCATAAAATATTTTTATATAACCCAATATTAATTTCAATCGGTTAAACAAAAATGTCGTATTTTTCGACAAAAACGCTTATTTTTCAAACTCCGCAACCACCTTTTTAAACGCCCCAATCTTCCTCATTGAAGTATAAACCTTATACTTTTCCTCACCGCATCGGAGCGTAACGAAATCCTTGGTTACCTCTTTAACATAATGCAGGTTGACTATGTAGCTGTAGTGGGGTTGGGCAAAGGATTTTTCATCGAGAACGGTTTTCCAGTGCTCCATTGAGTAGTGGGTTTCAATTTTACTGTCCGTCAGGTACAGCACGGATTTTCTGTCCTCAATGGCTATGTATATAATTTCGTGCGGGTGCACTCTGCAAATATCCTTGTTGCACGTTGTCACGGATATACCGGGATAGGTGTAGCAGTTTTCACTATCGATTGTCGGGATAAAAACTCCTTTGCTGCCGTGGTATGTTACATGATAATGTGATAAGCCATTACTGTTTAGGATTTCCGTGATTTCCTCTTTTGTTTTGATGTGTCCGATTTCTTTTGTTTTTATAAGCTTTTTTCCTTAAAATATAATCTTTCTTATATTTATAAAGTGCTGTAAAAAGGAAAAAGTAACACTATTTTCTCATAAAATATCGAACTTTGTCGAAATCAATAATTCACGCCCGCACAACTTGTACAATTATTCCAATAATAACAACCGCCTTGCCTGCAAAACACAAGCAAGGCGGTTGTTACATATACACTTTTATAAATTATTGAGACTTTCCAAAATCTCATCCCGAACATCATAATAATAAACTATATGCTCCATAGTTTCACAGACTTCTGAAATACCAATCTCAATTTCATCTTCGCCACAATCAATACCTAAAGCACGCTTGACGTTATATTCAAGCCACTCTAAACGGCCATAACTGCTGTAATAGATTGTTTCCCAATCATCGGGCAGAACTCCACCGTTATCAGCATAAGACTTGATAAGTGCTTTAAAAAGTTCGAAATCAATATTGCAGTTTTCATAACCTGACCAACATAAAGCCATTTCGTACAGTTCAACGAACGGACTTGAATAGCAAAGACATTCCAAATCAATTATTCTACAATCATCACCGTTCCAAAGAACATTTTTACTGTCCATATCATTGTGGCAGATTGTAAGTATAGGTGGCATCTTCTTTGTAGCAAGATTACCTTTTTGCTGACTTTCATAAAGAATGTCACGATTAGCATTTATTAGATTATATAACTCGGTATTGCTTTTTGAAAGTTTTTCAATCAGCAAATCCCAATCGACAATTATTTCACTGCGGTTATAGGGCTGTGCTTTCTTTTCAATGTTATGTATTTTGGCAAGAAACTCGCCGATTCTCCTACAGTGTTCAATAGTGATTTCTTCACCCTTGAGAGACTTGCCCTCATAAAAATCAAATAAATAAAAATATTGTCCGTCAATTTCTTGCATCTTCTTACCGTTGAATATTAGAGCAGGAAGCATAGGAATATCTGTTTGTTCCAATTTTGCTTCAAGCTCTTCTGCAATACGGTAATTCTCAAAAACAGTATCACGCTTCATAACATAAGGATTTAACAGCTTAATTGCATATTTACCCTTAGTCGTGCACAGTGAGTACATTTTATGCATAAAGCCGCCTTTGAGCTGGGTTGGCTCTGCTGTTATTACGCCTAAATCTAACTGTAGGCAGATTTTATTAAATATATCCATAGTGTTTTACTCCGAACTTAAAATAATTTGATTAAACTTATTTTCAGAAAGCAGTTTTTCTAATGTTTTCATAGCTTTTTTATACTGATTCTCATAATGCGAGAAAGTATCTGTTTTCTGAATTTTAAAGCCGAGTTTGATATAAAGTAGTATAGCCTTATAACTCCACGGCTGTGTGTGAATATATACGGGAGTTTCATCATGTTCCTTGAATATATCCATTACTTTTTGACAAAGAGCCAAACCTATATGTTTGCCTTGATGCTCCGGCGAAACAACAAGCCAATGCAGTGAAGCAACCATATCATTACCTTTTGAATCGTGCCAAGCGATACACGAGCCTACAACATCACCGCAAGCATCAACAACAAAAACACAACGGTTTTTCAGTTCATCAATTTGGTTGCAATAATTTGTTCTGAAATATGTTTCGGCTTCTTCAACGAATGAAAAATCACCAATTTCATATTCAAGTTTTGCCCAATACTTTTCATCACCCACATCATACATCTTGAAATTGTATCCTTCTGGTAACGAAACAGATGTTGTGCAGATTTCATTACGCTTTAATATCAAATTGTAATATGGAATACTTCTGTCTATCACTCTTTTATTCTCCGTATAATCTCATAATTTGTGGATAAAACTCTTTTTCATCTGCAAATGATGAAAGACCACCGAATTGACTTAATGTGCCGATAAGAGGTACATTTTCTAAAGTTGTGCCTTTTAATTTCTCTGCCGTTGCTTCAGCAAACTTATCTGCAAATATAACTTTAATATCTCTGCCGAAATAACTTTCGATTTTGTAGTCAACAACAGCTGTCAAACCGCTTGCGTTGTGCATATCAGCAACCAAAGCCTGAGCTTTAACGATGTTATTTTCACGTTCGGTTAAAATGTTGGCTGAAAGAGCCGCCTGAATCGTTTGTTGAATACTATCATCAATGTCAAGATGATTAAAGGCAGTTCCGAACCAT
Source organism: Eubacteriales bacterium (assembly GCA_045577455.1). Classification (GTDB taxonomy): domain Bacteria; phylum Bacillota; class Clostridia; order Oscillospirales; family CAG-382; genus SIG653. Next base: position 2,447 of record JAZNIJ010000031.1, on the reverse strand, counting down.
TTGCTGTAAGGTGCATAAGTGTCTTTATACAAGAAACATAATCTCGTTAAGCGTTCTGCAATTCTTGCACATACGAGTTGTGATCCTATTTCATCACCACATTCACCGCAACGCTTAACAAACGCCTGTTCCGACGCAATTATCTCCCAATTGGAAGCAATCATATATAATTTAACCTCATTGGGATAATATTTTATTTTTTCGACCTTCTCTGAACAGTTAAGACCGTCAACAAAGAACTTGCCTGATACCAACGATAATATTCTGTGTTCTGAAAATGCGAGCCATTGAACGGATGGAATATTATCTAAATCTGCTGTGCCAAGTTGCTCATTCAGATACTCATCAAAGGTGTGTATAAACACCAAAGGATTAACATTACCTTCGGTTATAAATTTAGGGTGCTGAACACCGCAATCATTCGGGTCAGGTTCGGTAAAATTAACGCTGTAACCTTTATATGTATAAGGTAGTTTTTCAGACAGTGCATTTATAATATCGTTCTTCTTTGAAATGTCAGCCTCACTTAAAAACAAATAGAAGCGAGGTCCCCACATATGGTCGGTGGAAACTGCATCGTCATAACCCAATACATCAGAGCCGTAGCCGATTAACCCGGCTGAATATTTTAAATCAGGGAAGTGCTTTTCAATAATCGGTTTTGCATATTCATTGAAAAAGCCTTCACATAAGTCCATTCCTTTTATAAATTTATTCATTGCTTTTCCCTCAGCATGTTTTAATCTTTATCATTCTTTCGGTTTTGGTGTTCCTCTTAAGTAAAAAAACTTCCGCTGTTCTTCAACTTTCCATCCTTTAATGGGCGATTTCTTCACGAAGAAGCAAACAGCGTGTCCATGTCCACCTTCAATATATCTGTTATAACGTTCTATAGGCCAAGGAATGCCGTATGCACCTTCAATGTGATAATCTGAATCGTGTAGCTTTTCAGGATCGAAAGTATGGTTATATTCATAATCATATAAAATCGCTCTCGCATCATTAAGGACTATTTCATATTCACAATCATATAGCAAATAAACGAGTTCAATTACCGCAGGTGAATTTATACTGCTAATTTTAGCGATAGCCGGATAATTAAAAACAATTGTCATTTGTATGTTCTGTGTGTAAAAGTCTTTAAACAAAGATAAAGCAATATGAGTTTTATTTTTGCTCTTCTTGTCAACTGTGTGTCCTTTAGCTATATTTTCGTCGTAAGTCAAAAAACACAAATTATCTATGCAACAATTATAACCATTATTATCCATATGGTCGACAACATAGCCTGATGTTTTCATTTGGTCATAAACATCTTCACCATACCATTTCTTCATTATATAGATATGTAAATATACTCCTAACTTTTGACTATAAACATAATTTCCATTTTTGCTCCATGTAACAGATTGTATTTCTTCTTCATAATCTTCTCTTAACGAGGCTGTTGCAATAAAATCTCCATCGGAATGTGAAATGGTTATAGTGTCACCATCTATACTAAATACATTTTTACTGCTATTCGCCATTTATTACACCTCGTCACATAATAAATAAGGCATCTCCATAATCTGACGGAGATGCCTGTAAGTTTAGATAGATATTTACATCAATCGCAAACGGACAAAACGGCACTCCTAATCATAAAGTTAAGACTCTTCATCATTTTGTCCACCTGCCTTTCAGTAATTTTCTATAATTATACTCTTCTGTACCAGGAAAGTCAATATTATGAAAATATGTTAATATCCGCAAATTACTTTTTTGCAATTAATAGTAATATTTAAAATCCTCAAATGTAATTTCAATTTTCTTTGAATACTTTTCTATATCGATTTTCATTGGAGAAGTAAATGAATTGAAATCTTTATTTGTGATTGCTGTTTTTAATTTCCCGTTGTAGTATTCACAAAAACTAGTAACATCATATTCTGAAAACTCTTTATCTCCAATAGTAACATTTGAAAGTAATGCAATAGCCGAAAATTTAAGTGATTCAATACTTTCACGTTCCCAAGCATTTAATAGATTCCCGTAAACATCAAGCACTTTGGTTGCAGAAATTTTTATATCATTTGCTATAACCATATAATTTACAAAAAGACTTATTGGTTCATCTATTGGTGGGTATTCTTGAAGCTGCTCTTTTTGTCGTTTCAAAGAATATAAAAACTCAAAAATAGCATATTTTTTCACTTGTGATATTTCTTCGTTTTTCTTTTTTCTAAAGCCAATTGAAAAAATCAACAATGCAATGCTCATCACTAAAGATACTGAAAAAATGTATGTAAGTATATCTTGCATTCTCGACACTACAATTGAAAAGTTAAATGTTAGCAGGTCTTTAATTGAAACATCTGAATTTGTTAATATGAGTCCTATAACACTACCAATAACTGCTATTATATTGGCAAATAAATAATAATTTGAACGCTTCATATAATTAT
>JAZNIJ010000030.1:0-3218 GCA_045577455.1 Eubacteriales bacterium | reverse complement strand
ATTGCTTTCATATATTAAAACAACTCTATTATCACCTTTTTTAGTTTTGTTGCCAGCTGCTTAAACTCCCACGCACCGCCGAAGTTGCGGGTGACATAGGTTACGACGATGTCGGATTTGGTGAGCATCCATTTATTGCGGTAGTTGATGGCGAAGCGGTGGGGAACGGTTTCTATTCCTTCGGGGAGAATTGAGTGCTCGTCGGGAGAGTCATTCTTGCCCGGCATATAGGCAAGGACAACATAATATTTTATCGGATAAGTCCTTGACAAATCCTCAAGCTGACGGCGTACCATAGCATCGAAATTGCCGTGGTTGCCGACATAAAACACAGTTGCATTTTTATTTTCAATCAAATCTATCAGAGTCAGTCGCAAGGCTGGCTCTATTTCTTTTGGGGTATCTCTGTGACCGAAAAAGGTTACTGTTTGTTCTTTCATAATCTCACCCTAATAAAAATGCCCGACGGACTTTGATGTTCGTCGGGCTATCTTAATGACCTCGCTATCAAACCCATCTCCACTTAAGGAGCATTCGAGCGGGGCGTGAATTCAAACGCGCAGCCCATATAAACATATTGTATGTGTATAGCGGTCATTTAAGATTTGTGTTGGTTAATTTCCGTTGTTTTCATTATTATAACATCTATAATATGTTATTGCAACGCTATTACAGCCTCACAACAAATATTTTTGCACATTGTATGGGTTAGAATATTATAAAAGGATGGTGACGGTGTAATGGAAGAAAAAGATTTTGCATTAAGGCTTGCACAGCTCAGAGAAAAGAAAGGTGTGTCTGCCCGAGATATGAGTCTGTCAATGGGACAAAATCCGGGATATATCAACAATATCGAATCAGGAAAATCACTTCCATCGTTGCCGGGAATATTTTATATCTGTGATTATTTAGGTGTAACTCCGAGCGAGTTTTTCGATTTGGAATCAAAGAATCCTACAAAGCTCGATGCCATTATTAAGGATTTGAAATGCCTTGATGACAAACAGCTTGATACGATTTCGACTCTTGTAAAAGACTTAATACGTAAATAAGCATTAAGAGCAGACCGACGGTCTCCTCTTGTTATTTATCCTCACGTATGCTATACTGAATTTACAGGCTGTGCCTGAATAATTTTTTTGGAGAATGCTGTTTGAAAATGAACAACACCTTGGAGATAGTAATGTAAACCGTGAGGTTTGCAAATACTTCTCCGCAAGCCTCCGGTGATTGAAAGTCAACAATTTTTGGAGGTTTAACAATGAAAAATGACTGCATCATTCGTTTGGAAAGAACAGAAGAACACCGCGAAACCGAAACTCTCGTCAGGGAAGCGTTCTGGAACGTTTACCGTCCCGGTTGTCTTGAACATTACGTGCTCAATCAGCTGAGGAACGATGAAGCGTTTGTGCCTGAACTGAATTTCGTTATGGAAAAAGACGGCAGGCTGATTGGTCAGAATATGTTTATGAGGGCGGTTATCAAAGCCGATGACGGCTCAGATTTGCCTATTATGACTATGGGACCGATTTGCATTACTCCCGAACTACAGAGTAAAGGTTACGGCAAAATTCTGCTTGACTATTCTTTGGAAAAGGCGGCAGAGCTTGGCTGCGGTGCGCTTTGCTTTGAGGGAAACATCAATTTTTACGGTAAAAGCGGATTCACTTATGCGAGCGAGTTCGGTATACGTTACCACGGTTTGCCCGAAGGTGCGGACGCATCGTTCTTTCTGTGCAAGGAGCTGAAAAAAGGTTATCTTGACGGCATCAGCGGTGAATATACTCCGCCGAAAGGATATTTTGTTGATGAGGCTCAAGCCGAAGAATTCGACAAACAGTTCCCGCCGAAAGAAAAGCTGAAACTCCCCACACAACTGTTTTAATCTGACCGAACCAAAAGAGCCGTCCGAGCAATCGGGCGGCTTGATGTTTAAAAATTGGTTGACTTAATGTATAATTTATGATATATTGATACAAACTGATACTAATTACTATCAATTTGGAGTTTGTTATGGATATAAAGCTTTTTTCAAAAATGCTCAAAGACAAGCATTTTTGTAATCTTGAGAAAATGAAATACAAATACAGTGGGGATTTTGCGGAGTTTATGCAGACTCTTTCCGAGCTTTATTACAAAGAACTGCCCATTTTGGACTTCAACGGAAACAATATTGTTTTCATCGAAAACCATGCGGCGGTCAGTCAGAATGCGGTAAAATTGCTTTTAAAAAATCGGAACAATTATTACGGTGTCAAAACAGCCGAAGATGAAATTGTGGCTACTTCTGCTATTGAAAACATTGATTTCAGCCGTGACAGCGTTCGCAATATTCTTAAAGGCTATGCACCAAAAAACGATCAGGAAAGCAGGATTCTCGGTATCAAAAAGGGATTGGAATTCATTGCCGATACTTCCAATAAAATTACGGAAGAGAATTTGCACAAGCTCTATATGATGACCGTTGGCGATTTTCTTGAGGGTGATGACAGGTTGAATGACGGTGAATTCTACCGTCACGATACCGTTTCTATTGTAGGAAATCAAATTGAGCATATGGGTGTTCACTATAAAAAAATACCGGAATTTATGAAGGCTCTTATTGAGTTTATAAATACTGATGACGGCATTAATGACCTTGTTAAAGCAGCTATAGTTCATTTTTATTTTGCCTATGTTCATCCGTATTTTGACGGCAACGGCAGAACGGCAAGGTTAATGCATCTTTGGTTTCTCATTCAAAAGGGTTATCAGTCAGCTCTCTTCATTCCGTTTTCGGGTTTGATTGAAAAAAGCCGCAAGGCATATTATGATGCGTTTTCGGCGGTTGAAGATAACCAGATATTCAGTGGTGTAATCGATGTAACACCGTTTGTGCTTTATTTTATTGAAAACGTTTACAACAAGATGAACAACTCAACGGATACCCTTTCAGCTTATGATGAAGCAGTGAAATCGGGAGAGCTTACCAAAAAGGAAGTTGCATTGTGGCAGTTTGTTATTTCGTGCTACGGAACAGAAGAATTCTCAACTAAACAGCTTGAAAAAGACTTTGGTAATGCCGCTTATGCAACAATCCGCAGCTTTGTTCTCAAACTTGAAAAGCTCGGACTTCTTACATCGGTCAAATACGGAACAAGAACTAAATACAAGGTTGCAGAGTAAAGCAATAGCCGTCCGAGATAATCGGGCGGCTTTAGTGTTTATACATATATAAG
>JAZNIJ010000029.1:0-5934 GCA_045577455.1 Eubacteriales bacterium | reverse complement strand
CAAGCGTTTGGCGGAGCGTTGAGTAATTCCAGACTTGTTATCCGTAAGGAAGCGGATGCATCAAACTCCGATTATAAGATGGCTATAATGATATGCTCTGCACTTACGGCAATATCTTGCGGTGCTATTGGATTTTTGGATGATTTTGATCTGTTATTTGCATTGGGATATGCAGCGTTTTCCGTTGGTTATCTTTTGAGGGTGTATGCTAAGTGAGAATTTTATTTGGAAATTTACTCAAGAATTAAGTTTTTCTTTTGCGGTATTTTTAACTACATTCTCTAAATGCGTTACTCCGTACATAATAAATCAGCTTTTAGTGAAATATGTGAAATTTTAAAGCAAATAGTTGAGTTATTATTTGTTTCCTTGAAATAGAACCACTATCAGATTAAAATTATCAATAATAATTTAAATATTTTTGGAAAGGATGATAGTTTGAAAAACACATCTGTTAAACTTAGACCGATTTCGCTTTTGGATTCTAACTCTATTGTTAAATGGAGGAACAGTGAGCATGTGAGAAAAAATTTTATCTACCAAAAAGATTTTACCGTTGAAGGTCAAAATAATTGGTATAAAGAACAAATACTTACTAATAAAGTTTCGCAGTTTATTATCTTTTCGGAAGAGTTTGGTAAAGATTTAGGTACTGTATATCTTAGAGATATTGACTGGACACACAAAAAAGCTGAATTTGGAATATTTATCGGTGAAGAAGATTGTCGAGGAGTAGGTGTAGGTACGATAGCTACGAAACTTATGGTTAAATATGGATTTTTCGAATTGGGATTGAATAGAATCTTTCTTCGCGTATTCACCAGAAATTTTGGTGCGATAAAAGCATATAAAAAGGTGGGATTTAAAGAAGAGGGGATTTTTCGTCAAGATGTTTTTATTGGAGATAAATTTGAGGATGTCATGTATATGTCTATATTAAAAACTGAGTTTGAAGAGTTGCTGGCGGAGGACAAATATGAAGACTAAAATTTCAGTTGTTGTTCCTTGCTATGGTTCTGAAAACACTATAGAAGGTGTTGTTAATGAAATTGTAGAGACAATATCATTGCGGTCTGAAGAGTTTGAATACGAAATAATTTTGGTGAATGACCATTCTCCTGATAATGTCTTTTCAGTAATTAAACGCTTAGCTAAAAGTAATAAAAGAATAAAAGGATTGGATTTGGCAAAAAATTTTGGCCAACATTCAGCGCTGCTTGCTGGCCTTTCGTTTGTAACAGGGGACATTATTGTATGCTTGGATGACGATGGGCAAACTCCTCCAAACCAGATGTTCAAATTGATTGATTCGCTAAATGAAGATTATGATGTAGTTATTGCTGAATATGCACAAAAAAAACATTCCTTTTTTAGAAATTTTGGAAGCAGGATCAATGATTTTATGGCTAGAGTTTTGTTGAAAAAACCAAAAGGTCTTAAAATTATGAGTTATTTTGCTTGTAAAAGGTATGTCGTTGATGAGGTTTTAAGATATGACAATCCGTATCCATATATGTCTGGATTGCTGTTGAGAACGACTAAAAACATTAAGAATGTTATTGTAGAACATAGGGACCGTGATAGAGGTTCTTCGGGATATAATATTAAAAAGCTGTTTTCTTTATGGCTTAATGGCTTCACTTCATTTTCAGTAATTCCGCTTCGAATATCGACATATGTTGGTGTTGCGTTTTCAACTTTGGGATTTGGTTACGGTGTTTACATTGTAATTAACAAATTACTGAATTCAGAAACGCCCATAGGTTATAGCTCTATGATGGCAACATTGTTGTTTGTTAGTGGAGTTTTGCTTCTTATGCTAGGAATGATGGGGGAATATATAGGCAGAATTTTTATTTCGTTAAATAAATCACCGCAATATGTGTTGAGACAAAAAATCAATATAGAAAACAACGAAGGTGGAGAAAACGATGAAAGATAAATTTCGATCCGTCCTTTTGTTCGCAAAACTTCACTTAATACTGATTATGTATTCTATTGGTAGTTGCTTTTCAAAATACGCAGCACAGTATGATGTTTTTAGTTTTGGCTTTTTTGCTTGTTATGGTATCGTACTCATGATTTTGTTGGCATATGCCGTGTTGTGGCAGCAAATACTAAAAAAACTCCCGTTATTTATTGCTTTTGCAAACAAATCGATAGTGGTTGTTTGGGGAATGGTGTTTGGTAGGATTCTTTTTGAGGAAAAAATAGAATGGTGGTCCGTTATAGGTGTTTTACTTATTATTATAGGAGTATATATGGTGGTGAAAAAAAGTGAATAAATGGTATATAGTTTTATTTGTTTTTTCTGTTTTTATATCTTCGGTTTCTCAAATTCTTCTTAAAAAATCGACTAATATTGTTCGGAAAAATATATTCAGGGAGTATTTTAATTTACCGGTTATTATTTCGTATGCTTTGTTTTTTTTGTCCACTTTATTAACTGTTGTGGCGTATAAAAATGTTCCACTTTCGTTGGGACCAATATTAGAATCATTGGGATATGTGTTTGTTACTTCGATGAGCTTCTTCTTTTTGAAAGAAAAAATAACATTAAAACAGCTCTTTGGTATTGTACTCATATTGCTCGGAATAATAGTTGCATCGCTAGGAAATTTACTTTAGCGTTTTATGCTTTTTTAGATGTTTGTGAAAAAAATAATTTATTAATTCAACGAGGTATTATTATGATTAGTTTTAACATACCACCCTATGTGGGAACAGAAAAAGAATACATAGCAAAGGCAATAGAAAGTAAAAAAATATGCGGTGACGGTGCCTTTACAAAAAAGTGTAACGCATGGTTTGAGGCACAAACAGGAACAAAAAAAGCGTTACTTACCACATCATGCACTCACGCTTTGGAGATGTCTGCCATTTTATGCGATATCAAACCGGGCGATGAAGTTATTATGCCTTCATATACCTTTGTTTCAACAGCAGATGCCTTTGTTGGCAGAGGTGCAAAAGTTGTATTTGTTGATATTCGTCCTGATACAATGAACATTGACGAAAGTTTGATTGAAGAAGCAATAACCGATAAAACAAAAGTAATTGTTCCCGTTCACTATGCAGGTGTTGGTTGCGAAATGGATGAAATACTTGATATAGCCCAACGATATAATTTGCTTGTTGTTGAAGATGCTGCACAGGGCGTTAACGCTTTTTATAAAGGACAAGCATTAGGTACTTTCGGTAACTTCGGCTGCTTCAGCTTCCATGAAACAAAAAATTACAGCATGGGAGAGGGCGGTGCTTTGCTTATTAAAAACGAAAATGATATTGAGCAGGCAGAAATAATAAGAGAAAAGGGAACAAACAGAAGCAAGTTCTTCAGAGGGCAGATTGACAAATACACATGGGTTGATTATGGTTCCTCTTATCTCCCCAGCGAGCTTAATGCCGCATATTTGTACGCGCAGTTGGAAGAATTTGATACAATAAATAATAGCCGTCTCAAAGCGTGGGATTATTACTATAAAGCTTTGAAACCCCTTGAAGAAGCAGAAAAAATAGAGCTTCCGTTCATACCTGAATATTGTGCTCACAATGCCCATATGTTCTATATCAAGACAAAAGACCTTGAAGAAAGAACAAAGCTCATTGTTTTCTTAAAGGAGAATAATATTGCAACTGCATTCCATTATGTTCCACTTCATTCTGCTCCTGCAGGAATGAAATTCGGAAGATTTTTCGGTGAAGATAAATATACAACCGTTGAAAGTGAACGCCTGCTCAGATTACCTATGTATTACGGACTTACAGAGGATAACTGCGCATATGTATGCGAGAAGGTAGCAGAGTTTTATAAGTAAAGGATAGTATTATGAAAAAATTGGTTATTATAGGTGCTAATGATTTTCAGAATCAGCTTATATTGAAAGCAAAATCTTTAGGATATGAAACCCATGTTTTTGCATGGCGTGACGGTGCGATTGGAGAGAAAACGGCAGATTATTTTTATCCTATAAGTATAGTTGAAAAAGATGCCATTTTAGAGGAATGTAAAAAGATAAATCCCGATGGCGTATGTTCAATTGCTTCTGACCTTGCTGCTATAACTGTAAATTATGTTGCGGAAAAGTTGGGTTTACCTTGTAATCCCACTTGCTATACCCAGATACAGACAAATAAATATGCAATGAGACAGGCACTCAGGGATTATGGTGTTCCTTGCCCGAAGTTTTTCATTGCTGATTCTGAAAGCAATTTTGAAGCCGAGCTTTCCGATTTTTCTTTTCCTATAATTGTAAAGCCAACGGATCGTTCCGGAAGTAGAAGCATAATGAAATTGGAATCTCTCGAAGGAATCGATGAAGCCGTTTCCGAAGCTTGTGCTGTTTCTTTTCAAAAAAAGGCAATCGTTGAAGAATATCTAGGCGGTGAAGAATACAGTATGGAAACCATTTCTTTCGGTGGAAAGCATCATTTTCTTGCAGTTACGAAAAAGTATACAACGGGTGCACCACATTTTATAGAAACGGGGCACAAACAACCTTCCGACCTTTCTTCAGAGGCGGTTGAAAAGGCAAAATCAATGGTATTTTCTGCTCTTGATGCTTTGCATATAGAAAACAGTGCAGGACATTCAGAGTTTAAGGTGAATGAAAAAGGTGAAATTCGTATAATTGAAATTGGCGCTCGTATGGGCGGAGATTGTATCGGGTCTGACCTTGTTTATCTTTCAACAGGTAACGATTTTATTAAAATGGTTATAGATGTTGCGTGTGGAAATGAACCTATTATTAACCCATCTCCTTTAAACAGAAAAGCGGAAATACATTTTTTGTTTGATAAGAATGATCTGGACGAGTTTGAAGCGAAAAAAGAAAAAATAAAAGATACAATTTATCGTATAAGCGATTTCGACTTGTCGCATATGGGAAATGTAACTGACAGTTCTACAAGAATTGGGTATTATATAACGTTGGAAAATTCGTAAAACGAAGTATTTGTTTGAGGTTAAGCAATGAGTAATTGCTTGAAAAGTTTTTTAAAAATAAATTTGTTTTGTCAATTGTAATAAACATGTTTTTGGCTTTTGATTTATGTGGTGGGAACACATAAAACTTTTTGTATGAAGGGAAGGTAAATAAATGAAGCTGTCTGAGATTAAGAGAAAAATTAATAATTGGCATCCACTTGTGAAAGGTGCGTTGGTTGGATTTTTAGCCATTGTTTTCGTGTTTGTTTTTAAAACTTATGACGAAACGAATGATGATACAGCTATTCAAGAATGTCTTTCCATGGAAGGGGCATTTACCCCATTTATCAATAGGTTGCTTTCGTTATCTTTGGGTGTTCTGTTTAAAGTTGCGCCTGATATTTCATGGTGGTTTGTTTTCTCTATTTCCGTTATTTGTTTATCAATTATAATTATTGCTTATATGGTGTGTAAAAAGACAAAGGGTTGCTGGCAATTGTTAGGAATGTCAATTGTTTTTTTTACCGTGTATTTTTGGGGACTTTTTGAGATAAATTTCACAAGAACAGCAATGATAGCTTCTTTTTCGGGCGCTTTACTTATAGCTGATTCTGTTTTATATTCAGAAAATAGTAAATTAAAAAAATGTATTAAAATAGCAACCGGGTTCCTTTTATGTGTAATCGGAGTTATGATAAGAAAAAATGCTGCGATTATATCGTGGGGAATGATTATTGTTCTTGTGATTGCTTTGTTTATTTCGGATTTTTCTAATTTCAAAGAACAGAAGTATAAAAAAACTAAAAAAGTTATATGCTATGTGTGTTTTTTGTTGTCTTTGCTATTTATCCTCCCCGTTGCAGGAAATGCATTGCTAAATGATGATGAGAAAAAATTTGTTGAATACAACAGCGCAAGATCAAAATTAAACGATTATCGTGAAGGTGTTTTGCCCTATGAAGGAAATGAAGAGTTTTATGCTCAAAATGGAATTTTATTCGAAAGTG
>JAZNIJ010000028.1:0-4077 GCA_045577455.1 Eubacteriales bacterium | reverse complement strand
ATTTTATATCAAATACAATTACATTATAACTTTTTTTATATAAAATTCAAGTAATTTTGAGCTTTTACACTTAAATTCGATATTTCAATTTAATTTTTTCTGATTTTATTCTATTTTATTTAATAAAAAACACAAAGGGTGCGTGAAATCGGACATTTAAGGCATATTTGGTTCAAATACATTCACTCTTGAGCTTGTCACCGAGGTGGCGTGACCTTTAGGAGCTTGTGCCGAAAGGTGTACAGGTTCGACCCCTGCTACGCGCACCAATAACAAAAGAGTCACTTTTTGTGGCTCTTTTATTATTTACTGAAGAAAAATAAATCAGGGGGGCGAACCTGCCTCGCCGAAGGCGAACACAATCGGGTGTTCTCGAAGCGAATGATGGGCAGAGCCCATCGCCCCCCTGCTACCCGCACCAAATGTAATACCACTATTGATACAAGTTGTGTCAATAGTGGTATTGTTATTTTAGCGATATTATAGAACATCTATATGATTGTGTACGATGCAACATACTCTGCATCATGGTTCAAAGCCTGTTTTGGATCATCTTGCACCAAATTAATACTCAAACTATTTTCCTTTGCAGTAAGTGCAAAATGACAGAGTGCAATACCCATATCAATCATTTGCATATCAAGTTTACCTTCGTACTCAAAGCCTTTACTACGTTTGAGGTAAAAGTGAGCAGTATTATCTGATATTATAACACGCCAGGGTTGTTTGTTTACCGCAGACGGAGCAAGGCGAACCATCTCCAAAAGTTCAACAAATTTGCCTGCACGTTCCCTTGTCAGTGGCATATCAAACGAACCATCAAAAAACAATTCTTCAAAAGAAAGCCGTTCATCGGCTTTGATTGCCTTTCTCATCATATTCTCACGCACAGACATTTTATTTGAAGTATATCCTACGGGAGTGGCACACGGCATTATTTCGTTTTCGTTAAGCTCCATTGCCTGTTCAAAAGCGGAACGATTCATTGTTCCGCCAAGCCATACGGTACCAATCCCAAGGGACTGTGCATACAGAACAAACTCTTCAAAGGAATATCCAAATGCAACACAGGCATTCGGTACATTTTCTATTTTACCTCCAACATACAAATCTGTACCTCTGACAACAGGACAGGACAACCCATCCTTCTTAGCATTGAGTAATTTAAATCTAACCGGGATATCAAAAGGGTTTTGAATATTATCTCCATAGGAAAGAAGTTGTTCCTTTATACCTTCATCAAGTACTCTACCATCATAAGTGCGCACACTTCTTCTTCGCTTTATTAATTCTATAATATTGTTCATGCTTTACCTTATTACCTGTTCCATTTCATCTGTTTCGCTTTTCATAAAAAGCTTCTTAAAGCCTTTAATTACAACGCAGACACCAAGAATTATAATCAGTGTTGCAAAAACGAGTTGAAGCGTATCGCCAAAAACATCAACACTTGCAGATGTGATTAGCGCCACTAATTTATTGTAAATTGTCATTCCAAGTGCTGTGAAGGTTACAGCAAGCATAGCACCCAAAGGGATATACATAAACCAACGGACCTTTTTGCTTCTCTTAAGGAATACGGCACACGCAAGAAATGCAAATACAGATAACAACTGATTTGAAGCACCGAAAAGTGCCCAGATATTCTTATAACCTACAAGTGTAAGACCGTATGCAAGCACAAGAGTAATGATTGTTGCAAAATATTTATTTGTCAAAACCTTTCTGACCTTGCCCATTTTTTCATCTGTTATAGAATCATCAAGGAAGAGTTCTTGAAATGAAAGTCTGCCAACACGAGCAACTGAATCAAGGGATGTCAATGCAAATGCTGAAATCGACAGAGTCATAAGTGTATAAACTATATCAGCAGACAGACCGAGCTTTGTCAGGAATCCCGCGATTGCACCTGCAAAAACCTGAGCAGGAGTATTCCAACCCTGTGCTGCTGCCTCACCGTTAGCAAATGATGCAACTGCAATAAGTGCAATTACAGCGAGCATGCTTTCAAGAAGCATTGAGCCAAAGGATACAGGGAGCATATCCTTTTCATTTTTAATCTGTTTTGAAGCCGTACCTGACGAAACAAGTGAATGAAATCCCGAAACTGCACCACATGCAATTGTTACAAAAAGAATTGGAAAAAGGTAGCTACCATTAACTTCAAAGCCCATAAAAGCAGGAAGATTAATCTGAGGATTTGCAATAAAAACGCCGATAACTGCCGCAACTATCATTGCTACAAGCAGATAACTGTTAAGATAATCCCTTGGTTGAAGAAGAATCCATACTGGTGCAATAGATGCAATAAGAATATAAACAAAAACAAGGACATGCCACACCTCAAGAGAGATGAATATGGGGAATTTCAGACCGATAATGATTGATGCAACAAGCATAACAATTGCAAGTCCTGTATTTACTGCTGTCGGAAGTTTTGTATATTTAAGAACAAGCCCCAAAATAACAGCAAATACAATAAACATTACCGATGTTGTTGCTACTGCACCATTTGCAGTTATATTTGCACTCTGCACTCCCTCGGTTACGGTGAAGCCCATAAATGTACCAGCTACAATATCCGCAAATGCTGCAACTACAAGAATACAGAAAAGCCAGCAGAAAAGAAGAAACATCTTTTTGCCTGTTTTACCGATATATTTTTCAATTATGTAGCCTATGCTTCTGCCTTTGTTTCTGACAGATGCATACATAGCGGAAAAATCCTGAACTGCACCAAAAAATACACCACCGATGAGTATCCAAAGCAACACGGGTACCCAGCCGAAAATCGCGGCTTGAATAGGTCCATTTATAGGACCTGCACCTGCAATTGAGGCAAACTGATGTCCGAAAACAACACTTTTTTGCGCAGGTTCATAGTCCACACCGTCACGCTGTTCATAAGCTGGTGTTTTTCTATTTGGGTCAACGCCCCATTTTTTTGCAATCCACTTACCATACAATACATAAGCAAGAAGCAGTACAGAAATCGAAATTATCATTATTGTAACACCGTTCATTTCATTCTCCTTTGCATTTCATTTAATAGTTATTCAAAAATATATAGATAAACACAGTTCATTATGAACTTTTTAACTGTTTATTTCTATTCGCAAATAACACAAAATTTTTCAATAATTTTTGACAGAAAAAATATTAAAACACAGAAAAATCAACGGGTTTGGTCATATTTTATACTGAATAAAATATAATCTATTCAGAATTCACATTGAAAGCCTGTTTTTTACTTCCTTACAAGCACATCATTTGCCAAACTCCAAAAACGCCTTTTTGAAATCATTAACTTTTCTTCTAGAAGTGTAAACAGAATATTTTTTACCCTTATGCTTCATTATAACAAAATCTTTTGTTACTTCTTCAACATAGCAAAGATTCACCAAAAAACTGTTATGTGGTTGAACGAATATTTTCGGATTAAGTTTCTCCTTCCAATACTCTAAAGGAATAGTTGTTTCAATTCGTTTTCCATCAACATAAACGGCAGATTTTCTGTTCTCTATTGCTATGTAAATAATTTCATTTGGATGTATTCTGCATATATCTTTGTTGCTTGTCTGAACAATCAAATGTCTGCTGCAGAATTTGTCGCAATTCCCACCATTCAAATCAATACAAATCTTTTCCGAACCATTGCACCGTGTTAATGCAAAAGCAATTTCATTATCTTTTAAGAATTTAATAACTTTTGTCTTTGTTTCGTCCTTTTTTGCTATATTATAAACTACTGAACTCATAAAACACACCTTTTAATTTATCTTCGTATATATATGACAAAAAACGACAAATACTACATAAAAATTTTATTCTTAAAAACAGTATTATGCACATATTGAATTTTCGGTAAGTAATGGTATAATTAAAACATAATTATCATTCAGGAGAATAGTTTTATGGAAGTAAGATTTATTAAACCGGAAGAGGCTGCAGATTTTCTTAAGATTTCTGCCGCATCTTTCATATGGAAATTTGACAAAGAAATAGATAACAAGGTTGAAATGCCTATTCTCGGTGCATTTCACAACAAAAAGCTTATTGCAGGTGCAGAGCTTTACA